>JALUYM010000374.1 GCA_027018745.1 Bacteroidales bacterium
TGAGGGCACCAACATCTTTCTCGATTTTACCAATGATGTGATCGGGGCAGAACTTTCCAGTATTTTAAAAAATATTTATGCCATCATTATTGGCATTGTGGATGCCCATTACGATTCCCCCAATCTTCGGTCACTTGTACTAACCCGGTCGATCAACGAAATGCGTTATCTTTTATCGCGTTTCGGGGGCAAAGAAAAAACCATTTTCAACTACTGTGGTTTTGGCGATTTTAGCCTGACGGCGCTCAACGACATGAGCCGCAACCGTACACTGGGGCTGTTGATCGGGAAAGGATTTTTTACCCATTACATTTCTGAAAAAGTGGTGCTGGAAGGCAAAATTGCCACCAATGCTTTTGTGGAAAAGATTGCTACCAAGCGCAACATCCGCACGCAGGACCTCATTCTAAAAGAACTTTACCGCGTTTTCAACGAAAAAGATTATGATATTTCAAACTTCGTGAAAAACATTCTCGCTGCCAAGCCCATCAAAGAAGACCTGTTTACCTGGTTTTGATCATCCGGCGATAAAAAGTTTTGCCATTTCAGCGGTCAAAGCCTGACGTGAATATTGCCTGCAGGGGTTCACTTTGTTGTTTTTAGTTTCCGGTTTCCACGCCCGAAATTTTTCTTTCAGATAATGCAGCATTCCGGCAGTATCCTGGTAATCGAACATTTTCCCGGCCTTACAAGCCTGAACAATGCGGGCCGCATCACCCTGTGCCGGCCCAACGCCAAGAATAAAAGTCCCGGAAGCAAGGTATTCAAACAATTTGCCGGTAAGGATACCCAAATTATCCGGAACATCAGGAACAGCAAGCAAAAGCAAATCGGAATTAACCATATACCGGATGGCTGCGGAATGAGGCACATGGCCGATAAATTGTGTTTTGCTTTCCAACCCCAGCGACCGGATAAATTCTTTGTATTTTTCTGAAACCTGCCCCACAAAACGAAGAATAAAATGATTGGTATCCAGTTGGGCCAAAGCTTTCAAAAAATTATCAATATGATAACTACCGGCAATCGTTCCTGTGTAAGTAATGGTAAATTGCCTGTTTCCGGTTTTCGGAATACCGGCAAAGTCTTTTTCATCATAGCCGTTGGGAATAACCCGGATTTTGTCCTTTTCGCCCTGAACAAGTTTACCGGCAAACAATTCTTTCATCGCATGACTCACCACCACCACTTTGTCAGCACGGCTTAGCACTCTGTGTTCCAGCTTCTTATCATATCTTACTGCCCAGGGTGTATGATACATCATATCATAATAATAGATGTCTGTCCACGGGTCCCGCAAATCGGCTATCCAGTTTAAATTGAATTCTTCTTTCAGTTTTAAACCTGTTAGTTGTGTGGAATGGGGCGGGCTGGTCGTCACTAAGTTTTTTATGTCATATTTTCGGATTAACCGGCGGGCCACAGGCAGCACAAAACGGTTCCAGCCTTTTCGGGCATCGGGAACAAAAAAATTACCACGGACAAAACGCGATAACTTTTCCAAAGCCCCGGGTTTTGTTTCGTTGGCAAAGCCGGCATACGGAATTTCTTTTTTGCCCAACAGTTTTTTATACATCTGAAACGGCTCAAAAGTGTTGGTACGAACAACTTCCACTTCTTCCACTTCTTTCTCCAGCGAATCATCCAACAAGGCATAAGAAGCCTTTTCGGCCCGGACAGTTATTACCAGTGGTTGATAGCCGAAATTTTTCAGGTATTTTGAGAACTTCACCCAACGTTGCACTCCGGCGCCACCACTCGGTGGCCAGTAGTAAGTGATAATCAGGATTTTCTCCAACGGTTTATTCAATTTGTTTTTTGTTTTTGTTTTGCTTCAACAGCTCCACGGCATACCAGCCCAACAAAAGCAGTAAAATAATGGAAGAGATCAGTGAAATCTTTTCGCCCACACGCCAGGCTACAGGAGAAAACTTAAAGACGATGGTGTGATGCCCTGCCGGGACGACCATAGCCCGCAACAGATAGTCGGCCCGGAAATAAGGCATGCGTTTACCATCTACAAAAACCTCCCAGCCTTTGGGATAATAAATTTCAGAAAACACCACGAGCTGCCGTGCTTTTGAATGAAAATCATAAACCAGGCGATTGGGTGCATAATCCAACAGTTTAATCCCTGCAGAGGCATCCAGCGGAAACTGTTTTTCTTTCAGCAAACGACCAAATTGCTTTAGCACCACTGCTTCACTACGAAGGTCTGTTTTCCCTAAAGCAGCAATGGCCTCATCAGGCGTGTCCACCATTTTTACCGACTGCACCATCCAGGCATTCCCGTAAGCATAGGTATTCAGAACAGGCTCTGCTTTCGGGTTATATATGATGTATTTGGTATTCAGCATGTTAAGTACAGGCTGGTTTTGCAGGACAGCTTCCACTTTATCCGGTGTAGGCGAAGAAGCAAAAACCTTGCGAAGGTTGTTGATCTCAGTCATCAGATAAGCATCTATGATATCCTGATAACGCTGCAGTTTGGCCCCGTGGTAACCGCCAATGGCTTCATGATAATAAGAGGTACTGGCTTCGTTAAAGACGTTTTTGGTAATGTCCAGCACGCGGTAGTCCGGTGATTTATCCCTCAGGATATAGCGGTCGGCAATGGTTTTTTGAAATGGCACTTCAGCTTTACGGGCTATTTCAAAATTACTGTTGTTTAAATATCTTCTGTCCACGCCGACCATATCAATGAGGATCAAAAGCCCCATGCCGGCGATAAACCAGCCCTTTTTCAGATTCCCCTTAGCATAGAAATAAAGCAACAGGGCAGCCAACACAATAAAGAGGAGACTACGCAGGACATCGGCACGGAAAATGGCGATCCGTACATCTTTCAGGCTGTTTATAAAAGCAGCTATTTCTCCGGCATTGTTATTCATCCGCAACCGGGCAAACTGCCTCAGTTCATATTTGCTGAAAAAAGTAAAAAAGCTATCGGGGAACAGATAAAACAAAATACTGATGCCTGCTGTAAGAGCAAGGGAAATATAAAATGCTTTTTTCTTTTTCAGTAACAATTTCGGCTCTTTCAGGATTTTGTTCAGCGCCAGCACCCCCAGTAACGGTATGGTCAGCTCGGCAATGACCAAAATCATGGATACCGCCCTGAACTTATCGTAGCCTGGCAGATAATCGATAAGCAGATTGGTAAACCACATAAAATTTTTCCCCCAGGAAAAGACGATGGAAACCACTGTCGCCGCAAACAGGGCCCATTTCAGTTTATCATCCAGGATAAACATGCCCAGGACAAACAGGAAGACCATAATGGCACCGACATAAACAGGGCCGGAGGTTCCGGGCTGGTTTCCCCAGTACTCGTTTTGTTGTGCAATAATCTTTTGAAATCGGGGATCAGCTTTGCTCAGCGCCTTGTTTTCATAACCGATATACCCCGAAGCCCCTCCTTTCACATCGGGTATCATCAACGACCAGGTTTCACCGATGCCATAGCTCCATGCGGTGATGTAACTACGGCTGAGGCCGCCGGTTTTATTCTTCTTTTCTTTGGACAGCACAGGTTTCCCCCGCATGGTATACTTGCTGTATTGTGCCGTACCCCACAAAGGGGTAATGTTGACAGCCACAGCCATACCGGCCGCCGCGAGGAGCACGAGTGAAGCTTTCCAAAAATAGGCCAGTTTTTTCTCCCCCCACGATTTTACAAACTGGTACAATATATAAATCACCACCATAATCAAAAGGTAGTATGTGATTTGCAAATGGCCTGCAATAATTTCGAGGGTAAGTGCCACCGCCGTAAGCAAGGCCCCCGGCCACAGTTTTCCCCGGTAGGTCAGGATAATACCTGCCAGTACAGGCGCCATATAACCAATAGCATGCGCCTTGGAAGTATGTCCGGCACCGAGGATAATAAAAAAATACGAAGAGAGGGCAAAAGCAATTGCTCCCGCTATACTCAGCCAGGGATCTACGCGCAAAACCAGCAACAGGATGAAAAATCCAAGGAAGTAAAGGAAAACATAACCGGCTGAAGGCGGCAACCCGAGACGTAAAATACGATCTAACCACAGGAAAAGGTTGTCTTTGTATTCAACGGATATCTGCCAGGCAGGCATTCCGCCAAACATGGAGTTGGTCCACAAAGGTTCCTGTCCGGTTTTGGCACGAAAATCAACAATCTCTTTAGACATGCCTTTAAACATGGCAATATCATGCTGTTTCAGCCGCTGGCCTTCAAAAAGCGGAGACATATAAATCACCGTTATGGAAAGAAATACCAGCAACGCCACAACATAGGGAGCCAGTTTCTTGAATACTTTATTCTTCCTTTTCAGGTTTTTGTCCTGGTTTTGATTTTTGTTCATCTTCAGATTTTTGTTCCGGTTTTACTTCTTCAAAATCGACATATTCGCCAAAATCAACATCATTTTTTTGGGTTTTTGGCTGCTTGTCCATTTTTATATTTATTTCACCCTCTTTCCTGGATCTCCGGGTGTGTTTTGTTCCATTGGGATGCTGCTGCCTGTTGAGAAAATGGAAAACAGCTTTGGGTATGATGTATTTGAAAATCAATTTCATCACATAAAAAAACACAATCAGAAAGAAAATAATTTTTAAAAAGATCATGCGAAAGTTATTTTGCCTTGCGAAAGTATTGATTTTTTACGGATGCTCAGAAAATTTCGCAGGAAAACCTTTATGAAAACAAAAAAGGGTATCCTGACAAAAAGTCAAAATACCCTGATTATTACTTGGTTAAAACAATATGATGCTTTCCGTTCTCAGCCAAACTTATAAGAAATGCCATAGCCCCCGCGAGGATAACGCCAATCGATATTATCACAGGCTATCCGACAGGTACCGCATTCGACACAGGCATCATAATTGATGACGATTTTGCCTGTAACTTCATCCATTTCATAAACCTTGCAGGAGCAAATATAGAGGCACTGCTTTAACTCACAGGTTTCGCAGACAGCGGTATCTTTGATCTTCAGGTGGGATCCCCCTATTTCGTCAATTTTATATCCGTTCAGGTATAATTTATCTTCCAGTCTCATTTTACGTTCCTCCACAATTTAAATAAATCTTTCATCATATTAGAAAGGCCTATTTCTTCCTTGGCAGCTTTCCAAATCATCTTTTCCTTCTCTTTTTTAGAAACGCCATCTACCTTGAGCAGTTCATAAGCAGCCTTGTTCAATAAACGAGGATATTTTTGTAAGAGGCGCTGGTTTGTCAAAAGCAGGTCAGGCAACCCTTTATATTTTTTCAAATCTTTCAAAATAAAACTATCTTTCAGCTTTTTAATATAAAGGCCTAAAGCTTTTTCAGAGAAATCTTTTTTACCGGCAAGCTCCAGGTAGGTTTCAGCAGCAAATTTGCCGGAGGTAACGGCCAGGTTTGATCCCTCCCTGTGAATAGAATCAACCATCATGGCTGCATCGCCTGCAATCATTAAACCATCCATCACCAAACGGGGCATTTCCGAATATCCCCCTTCAGGGATAAGGTGCACTAAAAATTCTTTAGTTTCTCCACCCTCAATAAGGGGGGCAACAGAAGGATGTTTTTTCAGGGACTCTATCAAATCGTTGGGATTAACCTTGTTGTTAATAACATCTTTTAAGATCATGCCCACTCCGAGGGAAAGTGATTTTTGGTTTGTATAAAGGAAAGCCATGGCTTCGCCCGGGAAAAAGTTTCCTGTCATTTCAATGGTAACACCTTCACTTCCTTTAACATTAAACCTGTCATTGATTACGTTCTCATCCAGGCCTATTACCTCTTTCACGGCAATAGCCACCGCTTTTGGCGGGATTTTTTTTCTCAACCCGAGAGATTGTGACAAAAGAGAATTCACCCCATCCGCAGCTATAACAACATCGGCATAAACATCGCCCTGTGGCCTGTCAGTCCTGACCCCTGTTACTTTTCCATTTTCAAGAATGGCTTCTTTAACAACAGTATTGTTAATAATCAGTGCACCGGCTTTTTCTGCCTCGCCGGCAAGCCATTTGTCCAGTTTGGCACGGAAAACGGTATAACAATTATGGGGTTTCTCGTTAAACGAATCGTTTTTATGGGTAAAACCCACATGTGCATTATCATCCAGCATCCACATCCGTTCCTCGATAACATGACGTTCTACCGGTGCCTTTCCGGGAAATTCATCCACAACGCCTTTCATACAATCGGTATAAAAAACACCTCCCATCACATTTTTAGCGCCGGGGAACCGCCCTCTTTCAATTACCATAACACGGACACCGGCTTTGGCGAGGACAATAGCTGCCGAAAGGCCTGCCGGTCCTGCTCCTACTACGACTACATCATATTTTATCTTGCTACTCATTTTTAATGGTCTTAGTTTTTGTTTTTTAACTCAGCTATCAGTTTGGGGACAAACTTTAAGGCATCTTCGACAATACAGTAAGTAGAAACATCAAAGATCGGTGCATTTTCATCTATGTTGATAGAGATTATTTTGTCGGAAGACTGCATGCCTACCAAATGTTGAATAGCCCCTGAAATGCCACAGGCAATATAAAGTTTGGGATGCACCGTCTGACCTGTCTGCCCCACCTGCCTTGTTTGGGGGACATAGCCCAATTCAACGGCTTTTCTGGATCCTGCCCAGGTTCCACCAAGCAGGTCGGCAAGTTCTTTTAACATTTTAAAGTTGTCTTTACTGCCCATGCCTTTTCCGCCAGAGACAATCACATCATAAAATCCGAGATTGACCGAACTTTCGGAAGAAACCACTTTTTTCAATATCTTTTTAACGATCGTATCTTCTGTGATATTGGTTTCTTCTTTGATAATTTTCCCTTCTTTGGGATGTTCGAGCGGCTCGGCTTTGAAAACCCCGGGCCTGACGGTAGACATTTGAGGACGGTGGTCCGGACAAATAATCGTTGCCATTAAACTACCGCCAAAAGTAGGACGGGTCATCATGAGCAAGCCCGTTTCGTCATCAATTTCCTGTTTGGTAGTATCGGCTGTCAGACCGGTTTTCAGTTCTGTAGCCACTGTACCAGACAGGTCACGTCCCTGCGTGGTAGCACCTATAAGGAATATTTCCGGTTTATATTTCCGCACTAAATCGGAAAGGGCATCCCGAAAAGGTTCTGTCCGGTAATTCTCAAAAACATCATTTTCTATAATATAGAATTTATCGGCTCCATATTTAAAAACATCTTCTGCCAAATGGGCAACAGATTTTCCAATGGAAACAGCTGCCACCTGACAACCAATTTTTCCGGCCAGTTCCCGTGCTTTGGTTAAAAGTTCAAAGGAAACCGGCTGGGCAACACCGTTGGTTTGTTCAACAAAAACCCATACATCCTGATGCCTGGCTGTTTCAGCATTTTTATTGGGCATATCTTTCTTTTTATCCATACTGCTAATCCTTTTTCAAAAACGGTATTAAGATATCTGAGGTTTTTTTAACCAGTTCCTGAACGGGGCCGGTTAATGTTTCGCCTCTTTGTTTCTTTTCC
>JALUYM010000375.1 GCA_027018745.1 Bacteroidales bacterium
AAAGATGCTAAAATTTTGCGGGAAAGCGAAATGATTTGTTCTATTTTTTAAAGCCGGGTTTTGTCTCGCCTGTGTCGATACAAAATTCATTGTCAGTTGACTTTACCCCCAAATCAAAAATCCTCCTATGAAAAAAAAATCCGGCAGCCGGGTTTTTACGATATTTTATATCTTTACCCTCGCTAAAATAGCGCGTTCTTACACCAATTCATTGAGATTAAATCTATTAAATGTTTTTGAATGATTAAAAAGATTTTAATTGCCAACCGGGGCGAGATTGCCATCAGGGTCATGAACAGCTGCCACGAAATGGGAATTCAATCTGTGGCAGTTTACTCAGAGGCAGACCGCAACTCTTTGCACGTACGTTATGCGGACGAAGCTTATTTTATCGGTCCGGCCCCTTCAAATCAAAGTTACCTCAACATTGAAAAGATTATTGAAGTAGCAAAAAAATCGGGTGCTGATGCTATCCATCCCGGCTATGGGTTTTTATCGGAAAATGCCGATTTTTCAGAACGTTGTAAAGAAGAAGGCATCATCTTCATCGGTCCCGATGCGTATGCCATCAATACCATGGGCGATAAAATCACCGCCCGAAAAACCATGCTGGCAGCGGGGGTTCCTGTAGTTCCCGGAACCACAGAACCTATTGTGGATTTGGATGCCGCTGTCAGGACTATCAAAGAGATCGGTTTGCCGGTCATGGTAAAAGCCAGTGCCGGCGGAGGGGGAAAAGGCATGCGCCTGGTGGAAAAAGAAGAAGATATTCTTTCCTCGGTGCAGGCAGCCAAATCGGAAGCCCTGGCAGCTTTTGGCAACGATGCTGTTTACATCGAAAAATACATTAACTCACCACATCATATTGAATTTCAAATTCTTGCCGATCAGCATGGAAATTGCATCCATCTTTTCGAAAGGGAATGTTCCGTGCAACGCCGGCATCAAAAAGTGGTGGAGGAAACACCTTCGCCCATCATGACACCCGAGGTGCGTGAAGAAATGGGGCGTCATGCAGTAGCTGCAGCCAAAGCCGTAAATTATGCAGGTGCCGGTACCATCGAATTCATTACAGATGATAACCTGAATTACTATTTTCTGGAAATGAATACCCGTTTACAGGTGGAACACCCCATTACAGAACAGGTAGTCGGCGTGGATTTGGTACGGGAACAAATTAACATTGCCAATGGCGAAAAATTGCATTACCGGCAGGAAGATTTATCGCAACACGGTCATGCCATAGAAGTAAGGGTTTATGCCGAAGATACCGACAACAACTTCATGCCCAATCCTGGAAAGATTAATTATATTCATTTTCCTCTCGGCGCAGGGGTCCGTCATGATTCTTACGTTTACAGCGGCTTTGAAATTCCCATTTACTACGACCCCATGATCTCCAAACTGGTGGTTTGGGGCAACAGCCGGCCGGAAGCCATTGGACGCATGAAACGTGCCTTACAGTCCTATAAAATTTCAGGGGTAAAAACTTCTATTCCTTTTTTGAGCCGTATTATGGATGTCCCCGATTTCAAGAACGGCCATTACACTACGCATTTCATTCAAAACCACCAAGAAGCATTAAAAACCAAAGAGAACTGTTCTGAAGAGTGTGTTGACCTGGCTGCTATCACGGCATTTGTTGATTTTATTACAAAACGGGAACAGGCTACACCTCCCTCATCCAATGGCAGGTCCTCCATGAGCCCATGGAAAGCTTTTGGCAGGAAAAAAGCCGTTTCCCGAATATAAAATTCACTGAAAATTAAAAAGTATGTCATACGAAGTAAATATAAACGGAGAAGACCGGGAAATTGAGATCCTTGGTCGCGAAGGCAACCGGATAAAAATTTTGTTAGGCGATAAGACCTATGACCTGGATTTGATGGAAGTGGAACCCGGTGTTTATTCTGTGCTTTGGCAAGGGAAAAATTTCAATTTTGAGTTAACCCCTCAAAGCCTTAAAAAATACACTGTTGATACGATCGCCGAAAAAATTGAGGTGGAAATTGTTGATGCAGAAAGTCGTTATATGCGCAGCCGCAAAGGCGGTGAAGAAGAAGATGTCGCCTTTATTTCGACACCTATGCCCGGCCAGGTAGTTAAAATACTGGTGAAAGAAGGACAACAAGTGAAGGGGGGAGAAACGGTCATCATTGTCTCGGCCATGAAAATGGAAAGTGAATACAAAGTGGTGAAAGACCGGGTTATCAAAGAAGTCCTTGTAAAAGAAGGAGATAATATTGAAGGCGACCAGCCGCTGATTACATTCGAATAGATTTGGATTTTAAAGTAAAAACCTTAAAAAACACTGAAGATGTCATTAGAATCGAAAATAAAAGTTTTAGAAGAAAAACACCAAAAAGCAGAATTGGGTGGCGGCCTTGCCCGTATCGACAAACAACACAAAGCCGGGCGCAAAACAGCCCGCGAGCGTATCAACGATTTGCTTGACCCGGGAACATTTGTGGAAATAGACAAGTTTGTAACCCATACTTCTACCGAATTTGGGATGCAGGAAAAGAAAATTCTCGGTGATGGAGTGGTAACAGGGTATGGTAAAATCGATGGCAGGCTCATGTATGTTTTTGCACAGGATTTTACCGTATTTGGGGGTTCGCTGAGCCGTGCCAATGCCAACAAGATTACCAAGATCATGGATTTGGCCATGAAAATGGGGGCACCTGTCATCGGGCTGAACGATTCCGGCGGCGCCCGTATTCAGGAAGGGGTACAAAGTCTGGCCGGTTATGCCGATATTTTTTACAGAAATGTCCGCAGCTCAGGGGTAATTCCCCAAATATCGGCGGTACTTGGCCCTTGTGCGGGGGGAGCCGTTTATTCTCCTGCCATAACCGATTTTATCCTCATGGTAAAAGAATCATCCTACATGTTCGTTACCGGTCCTGATGTGATCAAAACAGTGACCCACGAAGAAGTTACCAAAGAAGAACTGGGCGGCGCCATGACACACAATAAAAAAAGCGGTGTAGCACATTTTACTGCCGAAAACGATGAGCAGGCCATGATGATGATCCGGGAACTGATGGGGTTCCTCCCGCTGAACAATATGGAAGATCCGCCACGTAAACCCGGCACTGATGACCCCAACCGCACCCATCCAAAGCTGGACAACATTGTCCCTTCTGATCCCAACAAACCCTACGACATGAAAGAAATTATCCTGACAGTGGTGGACAATGGTCATTTTCTGGAAGTTCAGCCTCATTACGCACAAAACATTATTGTAGGCTTTGCCCGTATTGACGGACGCTCCGTAGGTATTGTGGCTAACCAGCCCAAGGTACTGGCCGGTGTACTAGACATTGCCAGCTCCATCAAAGCCGCCCGGTTTGTGCGTTTTTGCGATGCGTTTAACATCCCGTTAATTACTTTTGAAGATGTGCCCGGTTTCCTGCCCGGAACCACACAGGAATTTGGCGGAATCATCAAGCACGGTGCAAAATTGCTTTACGCTTTTGCCGAAGCTACCGTACCGAAAATTACGGTCATCACACGCAAAGCCTATGGCGGTGCCTATGACGTGATGTCGTCCAAGCACATCGGCACCGATGTAAACTATGCTTACCCCACCGCCGAAATTGCCGTCATGGGACCGGAAGGCGCTGTGAACATCATCTTCAAAAATCTTGATCCCGAAGCGAGAAAAGCAAAGGTTCAGGAATACCGCGATAACTTTGCCAGTCCGTTCAAGGCTGCCGAAGTAGGCTATATTGACGAAATCATTTATCCGAGAAATACCAGGAAAAAACTGATAGAAGCACTGGAAATGACAGCCAATAAGTCAGAAAGTAATCCGCCGAAAAAACACGGAAATATCCCGTTATAAAAAATGGTGGCATTTAAATGTCAAAGGGCAACTCTCTGACGATTTCTATCTTTTGGGGAGAAACCGAAGCTTGTAGGGGAATAATTTCCACCCCGGCAGCATATGCCTTTTTCAGGGTTCGCGCATAATCGGGATCAATTTCCCTGAATTGCATAATTGATTTTTTTTGCGAAACTAAGCAAATTGAATCTTTCAGTATCCTTTGAAACCGTCAGCCCCCAAAAAAACAATCATTAATAGACTATAATTCCCCGGATGTTCAATATATTTGCAACCCATTGCCCAAAAATGACATTAACACCTAAAATATCGAAACGTAATTTTTATTCTCTGCTGTGGCATGCAGCCTTTCTGGCTTTGTCACGCCCGTTTATGGATACCGATACCGTCATTCCATCCATGTTGGTAGATGCAGGGGGAACCGCTGTACAAATCGGTATTATGACGGCCATTATGCTGGGGGGTTCCAGCATAACCCAACTAATTTTTGCTCCGTTTATCAGCAACTACCACTACAAAAGAAATTTTCTGCTGCTGGGTATCAACTTGCGGATATTTGCATTGCTGGGCATGGGGCTCATGCTTTTTTATTCGGCATTGCTACAACCCGGTCTGATCATCTGGTTGATTTTTTTGCTGATTTCTGTTTTTTCCCTGAGCGGCGCTTTTGCCAATGTCAGTTACATGGACATTTTCGGAAAATCGGTGTTGCCCGAATTGCGAAAACCTTTTTTTTCACTTCGGCAAGTCATCAATGGTATTATTTTGTTCCTGGCCGCCCTGGCCGCTAAACGTGTTCTGACTACCATGGATTACCCCAGGAATTATGCTATCATGTATTTTATTGCTTTTGGGGCATTGTTGATGGCTTCCATGGGATTCTGGCATTTGCGTGAGGTCACTCCTTCGAAACTAACCGTCAGGAGCCCGCGGCATTTTATACAGTTTATCAAGGCAGAACTCAGGCAAAATCCCAAACTAAAATACTTTCTCGGGTTTATCAACACCATGGGCGTAAGCATCACCTTGTTACCGTTTATCATTTTATATGGTAAAGAGATGTACGGTACACAAAGTGCTACTACAGGCTGGTTTTTGCTGGTAAAGATCACAGGCAGTGTCATGGCAGCATTCATCCTGTTTCTGCTGGCCGGAAAATACAGATACCGTTCCCTGCTGTATGGCGGTGCCCTGTTGGCTTTCTTGTTGCCTCTCATTACGCTGCTCCCTTTCCGTGTACCGGCCCTCGCTGTTATTTTCTTTATAGGAGGAATTGTGTATACTGCTTACAGTATCTCCATGAATGGTGTATTACTTGAAATCTCCGGCACCAAGAACCGGACGCTATATACCGGCATTGCAGGCGCAGGCAGCATTCTGCCGACCCTATTTCCTCTTGGCGGGGGCTGGATGATCAAACACTTCGGCTTTTTGCCGTTTTTTGGACTGTTCATGCTATTGGTTCTTTCGTCACTGTTTTTTATTTACAAACTGAACTGTAAAAAATGATGTCCCTACTTTAATAATTTGTTTGTATTTTTCAACCCGTAACAAAAAAAAGAATATTAACTGCATTTAAACCTTCGGGCCATGAAACGTTTCATAATTCTCTTCATTGTCTTACTTAGTACTCATTTTCTGTCAGCACAGTCAGTAAGAAGGTTTACACTGGCAGAGGTAATACACATTGCCCAAAAACAGTCGCCTGATGCACTCATAGCGATGCACCGTTTCCGGAAAAGTTACTGGCAATACCGCACTTTTAAAGCGACCTATTTGCCCAATCTGGACCTTTCCGCTACCCTTCCAGATCTCAACCGGAGCATTAACGCCATTACGTCACCCAACGGAACCGTTTCATACACTTCGCAAAGTATCTCAAACTATTCCTTAGGCCTTTCGCTCAACCAGAAGATCGGGCTTACCGGCGGTGAAGTCTTTGTGAGAACGGGGCTGCAACGCATGGACAACTTTTTTACAGATACTACCACACGGCAATATCTTAGCAATGTGATCAACATCGGGATAAAACAGCCCCTTTTCACTTATAACCCTTACAAATGGCAGAAAAAAATCCAGCCTTTGGAATATGAAGAAGCCAAACGGACTTACATGGAATCAAAAGAAGATATTGCCATAAAAGCGATCAATTATTTTTTTTCTTTACTGACAGCACAACTTGAATGCGATATAGCCAAAAAGAACTACCATAATTACGACACGTTGTATAAAATAGCCCGGGGCCGTTATAACCTTGGGAAAATAGCGGAAAACGATTTGCTGCAAATGCAATTGAACTTTTTAAAAGCCAATGCTTCGGTGGAACAGTCACAATTGAACTATAACGATAAACTTTTCCGGTTCAAATCGTTTTTACGCCTGAAGGACAGTGGTCAGATCAAGCTGATACCTCCTCTGCTCACTTCATTTTTTAATGTTCCGGTTAACAAAGCAATAGAAGAAGCCGAGCTCAACACTTCCACTTCGCTATCATTCACCCAGCGTTTGCTGGAAGCGGCAAGCCAGCTGAACATGGCCAAAATGAACGGCCGTTTCGACATGAACCTGTATGCCAGTTTCGGGTTGTCACAAACTTCACATACCCTGTCGGAAGCTTTCCAAAGACCCCTGAACCAGGAACGCGTCAGTATGGGAATTACCCTGCCCCTGCTTGATTGGGGAAGGGCCAAAGGCAATATTAAAATGGCTGAATCAAACCAGGAACTGGTGAAAACTGCTGTGCAACAGGACAGAATTGATTTTAAACAAAATATTTATCTGAAGGTCATGCAGTTTGATATGCAGAAAACACAGCTTGCCCTCGCTGCCAAAGCAGATACAGTGGCACAAAAACGGTATGAAATTACCCACAAACGTTATATGATCGGGATGATAAACGATGTGCTGGAACTGAACAATGCACAGATAGACGATGACAATGCACAGCTAAACTATTACAACACACTTAAAAATTATTGGATAAACTATTACGAACTGCGAAAACTGACGTTGTATGATTTTCAGCGAAATGTTCCCATCACTGTGGATATTAAGCAACTGATCCGGTAATACCGGCTTATCTTATACGCAGATATGTTTCCGTTTATTTGTTGTTTATATTAAACAATGTCTTTCCGTTCTTGTAATTTTTTATTCCCTGCTTCAGGAACCGGATGAAATGGTCCACATTCAGGTCATAAGCCTTCGGTTGTACCAACACATCTCCTTTGTTATCCATCAGCACATAAAAAGGCTGTGCATTCACACCGAATTTGACAATCTGAAAATTAGCGTTTTTTTTGCCCAGGGTTTTCAGTATCTTGCCGTTGTATGTAGACTTTACCCATTCATCTTTGGGAAGTTTGTATTTATCATCAACATAAAGGGCCAATATAACATAATTATTCCTTAACAACTTCAATACCCGCGGATCAGACCATACATCGGCTTCCATTTCGCGACAGTTCACACAACCATGGCCGGTAAAATCAATAAAAATCGGTTTGTTCTGTTTTTTGGAACAGGCAACAGCCTGTTTGTAATCGAAATACCCCTTTAAGCCAAGTGGTAAAGTCAGAAAAGAATGGTATTTAGGTGTTTCACAAATTTCTTTTGGCTCG
>JALUYM010000376.1 GCA_027018745.1 Bacteroidales bacterium
CCCATTCCTTCTTATGGTTTTGACCCAACGGAAGTTGCGGTTCCGTGGAAAATTTTGACTGAAAAAGGATTTCAAATAATGTTTGCCACACCCCAAGGACAAAAAGCAGAAGGAGATAAAATAATGCTCACAGGAGAAAGATTAGGAGTATTTAAAAAATTGCTCATGGCAAGAAAGGATGGTGTTGATGCGTATTCTCTCATGTTTAAAAGTAAAGAGTTTAATAATCCAATTAAATATGATGAAATTAATGAGCAGGATTATGACAGTATTTATTTGCCCGGAGGTCATGACAAAGGTGTAAAAGAATACCTGGAATCTGAAATTTTGCAAAATGTAATTCCTCTGTTTTTCAAAAACAATAAAACGGTGGGAGCCATTTGTCATGGTGTAATTTTACTGGCAAGAAGCAGAAATACCGAAACAAACAAATCTGTTATTTACGATTACAAAACGACTTCTCTTCTAAAATCACAGGAATTATTGGCATATAGTCTAACAAAAACCTGGCTTAAAAACTATTACCTAACTTATCCTGAAACCACGGTGGAAGATGAAGTAATTTCAGCCCTAAAAAATAAATCTCAGTTTATTTATGGGTCAAAACCTGTTTTTAGAGATACTTTAAACAATACTAAACATGGGTTTTTTGTAAAAGACAGAAATTATCTTTCAGCCAGATGGCCGGGCGATATATATTCTTTTACGCTAACTTTCATAAAAATGCTAAATGAATAAAAGATTTGATAAAAAATATTTAAGAAGAAAAAACTGTCCGAAAAAAGACCTGTGGGCCTTTTTAAACAGCCTCTTTTTGTTTTGAAACTACGTCCAAGGGGATTGTTTAAAAAATTTGGTTAAACAAATATTTATCTCTAATTTTGCCCCCCAATTTTTTGGAGGAGTGGAAAAGAACAACGAAATGTTTAATATTCCCGTGAAGGGGTTGGCTCTTGGGAAGCATCATTACCATTTTGTTGTGGAAGACGCGTTCTTTGAGCACTATCCTGATGCAGAAATTCATCACGGAAAAATCGATTTGTCGCTGGAGATCGAAAAGGAATCAAGGCTTATGGCTTTGCAGTTTCATTTTGATGGCAGCCTGCAACTTGTTTGTGATCGTTGCCTGGAAGAATATTTACAGCCGGTGAAAAACGATTTCCGATTGATCGTGAAGTATGGGGAAAAAGAAGAAGAAATTTCAGAGGAGTTAATAACGGTTCCTTTTGAAACAAGCCGGTTCAATATTGCCCCTTATGTATACGAGTATATTCGGCTTATGATCCCCATAAAACGGGTACATCCCGATGATGCTTTCGGAAATAGTACCTGTAATGTGGAAATGCTCAAAAAATTGGAGGTTTATGAAAAGCCTGTGACAGATCCTCGTTGGAATGCACTAAAAGATTTGAAAATCAAATAAAGAAATAACAGTAAAAATTAATTAAAATGGCACATCCAAAAAGAAAAATTTCAAAGACCAGAAGGGATAAAAGAAGAACAAACATCAAAGCACATGCACCTGTTCTTGCCACATGTCCAACTACCGGTACGGTTCATGTTTATCATCGTGCCTATTACGTGGATGGTGACCTGTATTACAAAGGAAAACTGATTGTGAAAGGAGAAGAATCCTGATTCCCTTGTTTCTGGCGACCCGCTTTCCTGAAGTACAAGCAAATATTTACACCGCCTTTGTCTGGTTTGCAGATAAAGGCTTGTTTTTTTATTGGAATGTCAATGTTTGAATGAAAATGCTATTTTTGCTTTCAATAAATAAAAGAGTATTATGGCAAAATTAAATGCTGCCATCAGGGGTATTCATGCCTGGGCGCCCAAAGATGTGTTGACCAACCAAGACCTTGAAAAAATGGTGGACACGACGGATGAATGGATTACCACCCGTACCGGAATCAAAGAACGACATATATTGAAAGGAGAAGGGCTCGGCACTTCCGATATGGCTGTGGAAGCAGTCAACGGATTACTGAAAAAAACCGGCACAAAACCCGAAGAAATAGATTTGTTAATTTGTGCTACCGTAACCCCTGACATGCAATTTCCGGCAACGGCCAACATTATTAGTAATAAAGTAGGTATTAAAAATGCTTTTAGCTTTGATATGAATGCTGCTTGTTCCACTTTTATTTTTGCACTGGAAACGGCTGCAAAATACGTGGAATCGGGTGAATATAAAAAAGTGATTGTGGTAGGGGGCGATAAAATGTCGTCCATTACTGATTATACCGACCGGACAACCTGTGTGATATTCGGTGATGCAGCCGGTGCTGTTTTGCTGGAACCTACCACTGATGATGTTGGAATTATGGATCATCGCTTTTATACTGATGGTTCTGGATGGATCCATTTGCACCAGAAAGCTGGAGGGTCGATCAAACCTGCCTCGCACGCCACGGTGGATGCCCGTGAACATTATATTTATCAGGAAGGGCAACCTGTATTTAAATTTGCCGTTACCCGCATGGCTGATGTGGCCGTGGAGATAATGCAGCGTAACAATCTTACTTCGGACGATGTCCATTGGCTCGTCCCCCATCAGGCTAACCTTCGTATTATTGAAGCCACAGCCCGGCGCATGAAATTGCCCAAAGAAAAAGTGATGATTAACATCCAACGGTACGGTAATACTACCAACGGAACTATTCCTATGTGCCTTTACGAATGGGAAGACCAGTTAAAAAAAGGCGATAATATCGTACTTGCTGCCTTTGGCGGTGGTTTTACATGGGGGGCCATCTACCTGAAATGGGCTTATGATCCCAAAGAATAAGGATAAAAATTGAGTATTTGAGCCCATTATTACTTCAGGGTCCGACCCGCGTGCTTCCCCTTATAATAATCTTTGTATCAATAATATGTATTTGTTGATGTATGATCTCCGGATGTTCGATCCGCTGAATAAGCAAATCTACGGCCACCCGGCCTACCCTGGCAAGTGGATGATGAACTATTGAAATGGCCGGTTTATACATTTGAGAAATTGGACCATCGCTAAAGCTGATAATCCCGACCTGTCCAGGAATTTTAATATTCAACTCCTGTAAAGCTGGAATTATGCCGGATAGAACTTCATCACTTATACTCATTATTCCGTTTGGAAAATTATTCCTTTTAAAGATTTTTAGTGTCTTTTCCCTCGCCACATGTGAATCGTCAGCAAAAACCAAATCATGTTCTTTTAAATGATAATCGCTCAAAGCTTTTCGAAAACCTTCCAATCTCTGCTGCGTGATGTATAAAGCAGCATTACCACCGAAATAAACAATATTTTTCCTGCCTGTTCGAATCAGATGTTCCGTAGCTTCATAGGCAGCCCTTTTGTCATCTATAATAACTTTTGAATTTCCGTATTCTTTAAAAACACGGTCAAAAAAAACCACAGGGATACCCTCCTTTTCAAGTTGTTCAAAATGCTTATAACTTTGTGTCTCTTTGGTTATGGCAACCAATAAGCCGTCCACCTGACTGGAAAGCATAAGTTCTGTGTTTTGAACTTCCCGTTTGTATGACTCATTGGAAGATAATATCAGTACGTTATACCCGGCGTTATAACAAAACTCAGTAACACCCCTGATCATAGACGGGAAAGCGTAAAGTGTGATTTCAGGAATAATAAGCCCGATGATCTTACTGTAAGAATTTCTTAAGCTAAGCGCAAAAGCATTGGGATTATAATGCATTTTCTGTGCCAGTTTCCTGATTTGCTCTTTTCGTTCCTCACTAATATCAGGATGGTTTCTTAGCGCCCGCGAAACGGTTGTATGTGATACGCCAAGCTGGCTGGCAATATCTTTTAGAGTAACACGCCTCTTTCTTTGCTGCACCATTATTTTAAAAATTATATTCTTGCTAATGTAGCATTTAAAACATTTCAAAATGGTAATTTTTGAAATGAGAATAAAAAAATAAAGTTATTAACAATTTTAGATAAATTATCAACAATTCAGGTGTGTGTTCACGTGTGCATAAAAAACATGCAAAAAAGATGTTGTATTTCAGTTAATTATTAGCATACCTTTGTTCAACCGGTTTCAAGATATTCATGAATAGTAACGAGAAATAAAATAAAAAAGTTACGGAACACAGATTAAAGCTGTGTTATAAAAACCCGCTGAATTAGCACAATTCATGGGACGGGAAAGCAGGTATTTATTTATTTTTTAAACATTAAACATTAGAAGAATGAAAAAAGTTGTACAATCCTTAATGGTGTTGCTGGCACTGATCCTGACATCGGGGCTCATGGCGCAGGGGACCATAAAAGGTGTCCTGAAAACAGCAAACGGGAAAACCGTTCCTGGTGCCAACATTCTACTGAAGGGGACCACAAACGGAACTATCTCCGACATGAACGGGAAATATTCGCTGCAGGTTCCGGCAGGAAAGAATGTAATTGAAATTTCTTACACCGGGTTTAAGCCTGTTACCTATCCGTTTTCGGTAAAAAACGGTGAAATCCTAACTAAGAATTTTATCTTGAAAGAAGATTTGCTTGCACTGGATCAGGTTGTAGTTACAGGTGTGCAAAACAAGCAGACCAAATTGCAATCCAGTGTAGCAATTACTACTTTATCTCCAAAAAAAGTAATGGAAATTGCACCGCGGAGTGCAGCCGACCTCTTGAAGGCCATTCCTGGATTCTATGTTGAAAGTTCAGGAGGAAAAGGTAATGCCAATGTCTTCGCACGAGGGCTCCCAAGTTCCGGTGGACTTCGTTATGTACAGTTTCAGGAAAACGGGATGCCTGTTTTCGAATATGGAGACCTGATGTTCGGGAACACTGACATTATGGTTCGTATAGATCAGACAATGGCCCGGCTGGAAGCTGTTAGGGGTGGTTCCGCTTCTATTCTTACCAGTGATGCCCCCGGTGGGATCATCAACATCATTTCCAAAACAGGAGGTCCGAAAACAAAAGGGGTCTTCATGCAAACGGTAGGCCTTACTTACATGCACGCACGTACAGATTTTGATATTGGCGGCCCTTTATCAAAAAACATCCGTTACAATATTGGCGGTTTTTATCGGGCTGACAATGGAATCCGATCTCCCGGTTTTTTAGCCAACAACGGTGGCCAGATTAAAGCAAACATAACCTTCCTTTTTAAAAACGGTTATATCCGGTTCAGGACTAAAATCCTTAACGACAAAAATATTGCTTACCTTCCTTTCCCCATGATGGGAAATCCTGCCAAGAGTATCCCGGGTTTTAACGCCAATTACGGAACCATGAAAAGCCTGGATTTATTACATTTACGCGTCAAGACACCAGACGGAGGCGTAGTACATCAAAGCCTTGCGGATGGAATGCATCCAAATATATTTGCTTTTGGAGGCAAAGCATACTTTGATCTGGGAAACAACTGGTCGCTGACAGACAATTTCGAAAAAACTTTTGACCACATCCAGTTTAACTCCATTTTTGGCATTTCTAATCCTGAAAGCGCCAGTGCTTATGCAGCCAGCAGGGGACTTACCAATTATCATTATGCTTTTGCTGATGGTTATCAGGTCGGACAACCTATTGCTAATATGAGCAATTTGAACGGCAACGGACTTGTTGCTATATACGGTTGGTGGGCTGTCGGCTTAAAGTTACAGGAATTTGGAAATAAATTTGAACTCACCAAAAAATCAAAAAATAATACACTAACGCTGGGTTGGTATTTTTCAACCAACCAAGTGGGTGGTAATTGGTGGTGGCACAATATGTTGGTGGACATCTCTGGACACAATACCAGAAAGCTAAACTTAGTCAACGACAATACAGGACATTCCCTTACCGTTGACGGATATACCCAGTTTGGAACATTGTATGCAGATTATAATGCTTTAACATATATCAATGCCCCTTATTTGTATGATGAAATTGACCTGGGTTCATTAACAATTAATGCAGGCCTTCGATGGGATATGGGAAGGATTACCGGTCGTGTAGAAAATGTTGGAACCTATACTTACGATGAAAACGGTGATGGTATTATTTCTCCTGCTGAAGAAAACGTCCATTATGGTTTAGGAACTTATAAACCATTCAATTATAATTATAGCGTTTTATCTTACTCCGTAGGCTTGAATTATGAGTTCAATAAAAACACGGCTGTTTTTGTCCGGGCCAGTGAAGGCCACCGGGCTCCAGCTGACCGGGCTTATGTTTTTGGTGCAACCACATCAACCGTCAACGGATTCCCCTCCAGTGCAAAAGATGAAAGTATCAAGCAGTATGAATTGGGTTTGAAATACAACTCATCTAAACTGGCTTTGTTTGCTACAGGGTTCTATAGTTTTTTTAATCATATTGATTTTACAGACTTCGTGAACATTGGAGGAAAATTAACAGCTATCCGACAATATTACAATACCAAAGCTTTAGGCATCGAGTTAGAAGCTGTAGCCCAGTTGGGCAACCTGAACCTTTCTCTTACAGGAACTGTTCAGAGTGCCAAATACCACAATTGGGTTTATCATGATCAAAATGGAACTTTATACAATTTTAACGGGCATTTTATCCAAAGGCTTCCTAAAGTATATTTCACATTCAAGCCTTCATATGATTTCGGAAAACTGAATTTAAGCGCTGCCTGGGAATATTTCGGGAAAAGGTTTACCAACCCTGAAAACAAACAGATACTTCCGCAGTTTTCACAAATCAATGTCTTTATAGATTATGCTATTAACCCGCATATCACAATTTCGGCTGCCTGTGACAATCTGTTTAATACCATCGGGCTTACGGAAGGGAACCCTCGTTCCGGCCTTGTCAGTACAGGGGGGAGCCAGTATTTTTATGCACGTTCCATACTGGGCCGTTCAGCAATTTTATCTTTCAAATATAGTTTTTAGTTAAGACCGTTTCCATTATAAACGCTTTGCTGCAAACCTGTTTTTTTACTTGTATAAATAAAAATTAATTTCAAAACAATTTCTTCAACAGGAAAGACAAAGCTTATACAAATAACGTATTGATTCTTTTCATTGAGAAGCCCCTTTTCCGGGGGCTTCTCAATGAAAAAGATTTCTGATTTATTATCAGATGCAAAGCAATTGGATATACAAATTCAGGAACCGGCCCGGCGCTTATCAAAACGAGGGAATCTGGCCGGTTTTTAACGGAATTTTGATTGTCGATCTATATTGTTCAGGACATAAGACTTTGGCTGACAAGATGAAAGAAGCTCTATTCCGGGCCGCATCGCTACCGGAAAACCAGTTTGGATTTTACGAATACATCGACGCATTCAGCTGGGAGCCCGAAGGAGCCAAACACCAACTGTGGTCTGAAGGTGTTATATTTGCCGAAA
>JALUYM010000377.1 GCA_027018745.1 Bacteroidales bacterium
CAGGTCTTCCTTTTTGCGAAAACACCCTCCTTTGGCAAGATAATGGTGAATGGTTTTTATTTGACGCATAGTCAAACCCATTTGCAACCCCTGCTTTTCGGAGAGATGGTTGGGGTCAAAACAGACCGGATGCAACAACTTTTCTGCCTGGGAAAGGCTTAACCTGCCTGTGTTTTGCAGATGTTTCAAATGTAAAGAATCGGACAATGTTTTTTGTGCCTGAAGAAACCGGGTTACCTGTCGGTCATAACGGCTAAAATCATCTTTTTTGTGAACAAAAATACCGGGCAGCAAAAGATTCACAAACAACAGCAACAAAATGATCAGCAGTAAAACAAAAATCCCCTGCTGTTCGCTTTTATTCAATGTAAAAAAGTCACGGATCCAATACCGGAATTTGTTACGCATGATAAAAAAGGGTTATGCTAAACCATTGGTTTTGATCAAACCAAAAATAAACATTTTAGGATTACCCGTAAGAAAAATAAAAAGAAAAAATATTATTCTTCTTTATCTGATTCATCATCTGCTTCTTCAGGAGGCCTGGGCGGAGTTCTCAAGACCTTAATGAAAAAGTAGGCAACAATGGCAGTGACCGTTCCCTGAACGGCTATCATAAAAATCAAAGCTTCCTTACTCATGGTTCAGTAATTTTAGCGGTTTTTCCTCTTTTTTTTGCAGCAATATGTACCAAAACAGCCACTCCGGCAAAAGTCAGGGTCAGCAACAGACGCGACATATCTTTGAAAAACATGGCTGTCGGTAACCCGTTTTTAAAATACACCCATGGTGTTCCTATATGAAACATTTGGGCAATAATACTGTCATGGGCAAAAGGCCAGGTGCCATGTGTAAACAGCTGATGAAATGCCAGTTGCCAGTCTGCAATTCCCCCTCCTACCGGTTTTATCAGGGCACTGACGAAAATAACAATGATAAATATAGGGGTTATCCATTTCATTATAGGCTTATAAATCAAGGGCATTTTAATATCCGCCCCTCGTTTAATTTCTTCCCAGCCTTTATCCACTCCGATTACCCAAGAAAACAGAACAACTTCCAACAAAGCAAAGACCACCAGCGAAACAGTACCTGTCCAGTAATCATATTCATCAAACACACCTATCTGGTAAAATAAAATAGTGGGGATAGCGAGTATTAGGATAACAGCGCCAAGAATAAGGGAAGACTTGTTACGTGACACATTAAATTCATCCTGCAAAAAGGCCATGAAAGGTGTCCCCATGGCAAGCGAAGAAGTAATTCCGGCGAAAAAAAGCAAGCCAAACCAGGCCACTCCCGATAAGGTGGAAAGCACAACTCCCCACTGACTGAACAAATAGGGCATGGTTTTAAAAGCCGTCATAAAACCTGCATTGGCTTTTACCCAATCAAGACCCATATAGCCCACAGAAATAGGGATAACAATGGAAGCACCCAGCACAATTTCCACAAATTCGTTCATCCACCCGGCAGTCATGGCATTCAGTGCAATATCTTCATTTTTCTTTAGATACGAGGCATAGCAATGGATAGTACCCATTCCCACCGAAAGGGTAAAGAATATCTGCCCTGCCGCCGCAAGCCATACTTTCGGGTCACTCAAACTGGTGAAATTGGGTTTCCATAAAAAGTCAAGCCCTACATGGGAGTTACAGGTTGCACATCCGGCAATTCCGGTAGATCCCAGTGTTATACCACGAATGGCCAGGAAAACACCAAAAATCAACAACAGTGGCATACCAATTTTGGCCACTTTTTCAACACCTCCGCTCAAACCACGGGACAAAATATAAATATTAATAGCCAGTGTAACGAGGAAAGCAATGATAGCCCAGGCAGGAATATTGACAGGCAGGGCATGACCGGCCAGCGTACTGTGAACACCGGCATAATGATCAAAAGCCGCACTCACCTGATGCCGCGACAACCCCCTAAAACTCTGGGCAATAGATTTAAAAGTATAGGTAAAAGTCCAGGAT
The DNA here is from genome assembly GCA_027018745.1 of Bacteroidales bacterium. Taxonomy (GTDB): domain Bacteria; phylum Bacteroidota; class Bacteroidia; order Bacteroidales; family F082; genus Sulfidibacterium. Next base: position 1,983 of record JALUYM010000377.1, read on the forward strand.
TCAATATAAGTATAATACGAGATAATGCCCAGGTCGGTAAAAATGCCGAATACCCCCACATATTTCCATATCCTTTTTTTCCCCAGGCTGTCAAAAATAAAAGGGGTGGAATGGTTTCCCCATATGCCGCCAAAACGTCCCTGCGACCACTCAATCCATAATAGCGGTAAACCCATGAGCAAAAAGGAAACAAGATATGGGATTATAAATGCACCTCCCCCGTTTCGAATAGCCTGTACCGGAAATCGAAGAAAGTTACCAAGACCCACAGCATTTCCAGCCATGGCGAGAATGAGACCTACCCTGGACCCCCAGGCTTCTTTTGATTTTGGCATTTTTGGGTTCTTTTTGCCTGAATAATTAAGTTGTTTCTTTTAAAAGTGCAATTATAAGAAAATGTCTGATTTTCCGGCTTTATTTCCTCACAAAATATTTTCAGGGAAAATTTTTGTTGATAACATAATCAATTAGATACCAATAAGTTGTTTTTTATTTCATCTTTATTTCAAATGATTATAAATTCGGGCCGATTTCATTTACAACCAAAAACACCCTTTTTAAGCAGGCTTCATCCCAAATTATGATGGCTGTTATAAATGAGTGCCGCTGTATTGATCCGCCCACGGAACCCTGATCCATGAAAAAAAAACCTGATCAGCTTCCCGCCCTTCCCAAAAATCGAAAAATGAAAATATAGTGACTAACGTATTTTTGTCCTGGAAAATTACAGGAAAGCACCCTGACCGAAATCATTTTTTCCCATTTCTTCCGTACTTTTGTTGCTTAATCATCACAAATCATGAGCATACTGATTAAAAACATAAAAAAACTGGTACTTGTCGAAGAAACTCCGCGCCAATTAGCCAGGGGCAATGAAATGGCCAGCCTGCCTTGTCTTTCCAATGCATGGTTGCTCATCCGGGAAGGCAAAATTGAAGATTTTGGCAACATGAAAAATTTTGATAAAAGCAAGCTTCTCCCTGAAACAGAAAAAGTGAAAATACTGGATGCTACCGGGAAAATGGTGTTCCCGTCCTTTGTGGATTCTCACACGCATTTGGTTTATCCCGCTTCGCGCGAAATCGAGTACGTAGACAAAATCAAAGGTTTATCGTACGAAGAGATCGCCAGACGGGGCGGCGGCATTTTGAACACAGCACATAAAATGCAGGAAATTTCGGAGGAGGAACTTTACACCTCGGCCATGCAACGGCTTAATGAAATTATGGCTTTAGGTACCGGCGCCGTGGAAATCAAAAGCGGCTACGGCCTGACCACCGAAAGCGAGCTGAAAATGTTGCGGGTTATCAAGCGACTGAAACAGGATTCGCCACTGACCATAAAAGCCACTTTCCTCGGAGCACATGCCGTTCCGGCGGAATTTAAGGGACGGCAATCGGAATATGTGGAAAAAGTAGTCCATGAAATGTTGCCGAAGGTGGCCGAAGAAGGCCTGGCCGATTTTGTGGATGTATTTTGTGACAAAGGCTTTTTTACGGTGAAAGACACTGAGCGAATACTGGAAGCCGGACAAAAGTACGGCCTGCGCGGAAAAATCCATGCCAACGAACTGGACTATTCCGGCGGTATCCAGGCAGGGGTAAAATACAACGCACTTTCGGTAGACCATTTGGAATACACGGGCGACAGGGAGATAGAGGTTTTGCTCGGTTCGGAGGTTATGCCTACCATTTTGCCTGGGGCAGCCTTCTTTTTGGGAATGGTGTATGCACCTGCCCGCAAAATGATCGATGCCGGACTTCCGCTGGCCATGGCCAGCGATTTTAACCCCGGTTCGGCACCTTCGGGAAACATGCAGTTTATCCTTTCCATGGCCAGCATTGCCTATCGCCTGCTGCCGGAAGAAGCAATCTATGCCACCACCCTCAACACGGCATATGCCATGGGTATTAGCGATGAAGCAGGCAGTATTACCCGCGGTAAAAAAGCCAATGTTTTCATCACCAAACCCATTCCCACGCTGGAATTTATGCCTTATGCTTTCGGCAGCAACAAAGTGGAAACAGTGATATTGAACGGACAAGTCGTGCACACCGAAAAATGTTAATTTTGTGGCTGATTTTTTAGTGTAACGTACTTTGTGAAGTTATTTGGCGACCCAGTTATGCTGGTCGGGATTTGCAATCCCGACCTAAAAAGATGTTAGGATTTTAAATCCTTATTTTCTTTAACATTCGGATTACACCCGCCCGCATGACGCAGTCGGGCGGGAATCCGAATAAGCTTTCTGGGTCAGTTTTAAGGTCGGGATTACAAATCCCGACCAGCGTGACAGGCAAATCCTGCCCAGCGCAATGACTTAAAAAGAAAAAACGGAATTGAATAAATAAAACAGCTTATCTTATGAAAAAACTGATCGAATGCGTCCCCAACTTCAGCGAAGGGCGCGATATGGGTATCATTAAACAGATTACCGATGAAATAGAAAAAGTGGAAGGCGTCAAACTGCTGGATGTGGACCCGGGGGCAGCCACCAACCGCACAGTAGTCACCTTTGTGGGAACGCCCGATGAAGTGGTGGAAGCGGCTTATCAGGCGGTGAAAAAGGCAGCCGAAGTGATTGACATGCGACACCACAAGGGAGAACACCCGCGCTTTGGCGCTACGGATGTTTGTCCGTTGGTACCGGTATCCAACATCACCATGGAGGAAACAGCGGAATATGCTCACAAACTGGCCAGCCGTATCGGGAAAGAGTTGGAAATCCCTGTGTACTGTTATGAAAACGCCGCCTTTGTTGAAGAACGAAGAAACCTGGCTAACTGCCGTTCAGGGGAATATGAAGGATTGGCAGAGAAACTGGCCGACCCGCGGTGGAAACCCGATTTCGGGCCTGCAGAATTCAATGAACGGGTTGCCGGAAGCGGCGCCACAGCGGTGGGCGCCCGCGATTTCCTGGTGGCTTTCAACGTAAACCTGAACACCACCTCCACCCGGCGTGCCAACGCCATTGCTTTTGATGTGCGTGAACGTGGCCGGGTAAAACGTGAAGGCGATCCCGTAACGGGAAAGATCGTAAAAGATGAAAACGGCAAACCTGTATATATACCCGGTTCTTTGAAGGCAGTGAAAGCCATAGGATGGTACATCGAAGAATACGGCATCGCCCAAATTTCCATGAACCTCACCAATATAAGCATTACGCCGGTACATGTGGCTTTTGATGAAGTTTGTAAAAAAGCCGATGCCCGTGGTATTCGCGTGACTGGCTCCGAGCTGGTAGGACTTATCCCGCTGGAGGCCATGCTGGAAGCGGGCCGTTATTTTCTGCGCAAACAAAAACGGTCAGTTGGAGTTGACCGCGATGAGCTGCTCAAAATCGCCATCAAATCCATGGGGCTGGATGACCTGAAACCGTTTAACCCAAAAGAACGCATTATTGAATTTCTCCTGGAAGAACCGGAGAAAAAACTGGTAGACATGAGTTTGACAGGTTTTGCCAACGAAACGGCTTCCGAATCGCCGGCGCCCGGCGGCGGTTCCATTTCGGCGTATGCAGGAGCCCTCGGCGTGTCGCTGGGAACCATGGTGGCCAACCTGTCGGCGCATAAACGCGGTTGGGACGACCGCTGGGAAGAGTTTTCCGATTGGGCTGAAAAAGGCCAGCAATACAAAGACGAATTGTTGCGGCTGGTAGATGAAGATACCCGTGCTTTTAACAAAATCATGGATGCTTTCGGTTTGCCGAAAAAAACAGAGGAAGAGAAAAAAGCCCGTCAGCAGGCCATTGAAGAAGCCTCGAAACAGGCTATGAAAATCCCGTTCAAGGTAATGGAAACGGCTTATAATTCCATAGCTGTCATGCGTGCCATGGCCGAAAACGGGAACCCCAATTCTGTTTCAGATGCCGGTGTGGGCGCTCTGTGTGCCGTTACGGCCGTGGAGGGGGCTTACCTGAACGTGAAAATCAATGCCATGGGTATCAAAGATAAAGAGTTTACGGGCAAACTGTTGCGGCAGGCAGAGGAAATTGCACAAAAAGCACGGAGTTGTCGTGAACTGGTGATGGAAACGGTGGAACAGAAGATAAACAGTTTATAATCAGCAGCAAGGGAAGATGCCACCATGATGTGGTTGAAAAGTGGCACAATCACCCGCCTGTTCCAGATGGCGCGAGGGATGGGAGCAGCAGCGCCCCGGGACGGAAGCCGATGTGCAGCAGGCCAGGCACGGCGACCGGCGGAAGCCCGTGCCTGGCCGTGGCGGAACACGGCTTGCAGCACGGGGACTAAAGCGGACAGCCCGATGCAGGCTTGAGGGCAGGCCGCCAAAAAAGAAAAAATATTTTTTAAAAAGATTAGGAAGTTGTGCCTAAACTTTGTAATTTTGCCGACCAAAATTTTAAAAGCGGTTTACAATGGCTAAGAAAAATAAAGACGCAAGGATTCAGGTAATTTTAGAGTGCACCGAGCACAAAAAAAGTGGTATGCCGGGAACATCAAGGTACATCACTACCAAAAATAAAAAAAATACACCTGAAAGGCTGGAGTTGAAAAAATACAACCCGATCCTGAAACGAATGACTATTCACAGAGAAATTAAATAATTTGAACCATGGCTAAAAAAGTAGTTGCAACATTACAGGGCACAGGAAAAGATTATGCGAAAGTGATCAAAGCTGTTAAAGACCCCAAATCGGGTGCCTACACTTTTAAAGAAGGAATCGTCCCTACCGATAAGGTAAAAGAATATTTCGCCAAGAAATAAGCGAATAATTCTCTAATTGATAAAAGAAAGCTTTTTCCTGACGTCGGGAAAGAGCTTTTTTTATTGTTAATTTTGCAGGATAATACAACAATCATTTAATCGGATTCAAATGGGACTATTTTCTTTCTTCTCGTCAAAAGAACAAAAAGAAGAACTGGACAAAGGGCTGGAAAAAACCAAACAAAGTGTTTTCAGTAAAATTTCCAAAGCGGTCATCGGAAAATCGAAAGTAGACGAAGATGTACTGGATGATTTGGAAGAAATTTTGGTGACTTCGGATGTGGGCGTGGAAACCACACTCAAAATCATCGACAGGATAGAAGCCCGCGTAGCCCGCGATAAATATCTTGGCGTAGATGAGCTCAACCGCCTTCTGAAAGAAGAGATTGTGGCCCTTTTACAGGAAAACAACAGCGGTGATGGCGCTGATTTTGAACTGCCGGCAGATAAAAAGCCTTATGTCATCATGGTGGTTGGCGTGAACGGAGTAGGAAAAACAACAACCATTGGCAAACTGGCTTACAATTTTAAACGTGCCGGCAAAAAGGTGGTGTTGGGGGCTGCGGATACTTTCCGGGCAGCTGCA
>JALUYM010000378.1 GCA_027018745.1 Bacteroidales bacterium
CAAGGCCAGCAGGGATTTGGTAGGCTACGACCTCCTACCCAAAGAATTCACCCTTACACAACTAAGGTCATTGTATAATTCCATTTTCATGAAAGAGTTCGATCCCGGCAATTTCCGAAAAAAAATATTATCGTTAAAAACACTTCAGCGGTTAAATAAAAAATCAAAGGAAGGTTCAAAAAAAGGGGCTTACTTCTATAAATTTAAAGAAGGTACTGAAGAACAGGAATTTAAGGAACGCATTGTGAATATCTAATGAAGCAAAAAACCCAATTCCTTTTTTAGAGATGACAGATACATTCGGTTACATCCCAACAATCAATGTATCAAAAGGCCAAAGTGAAGAAAATGATAAAAAACATCGAACAAATCTTTGAAGAACGTTTCGGAAAGGCTCAAATCAGGGTTATGTCTCCCGGGAGGATAAATTTAATCGGAGAACATACCGATTACAACGATGGATTTGTTTTGCCCGCAACCATAAATTTGGGCAAACTCATGTATGCTTCGCACGAAGGATTAAGGGACCTGTTTGAAGTGAGCTGCACAGAACTCGACACCCTGGTGGAACTTGCCAACAACACAGATGGCTTGCTGGGTGTAAGAATGATGGGCGGGGACTTTGGAGGCTGCACAATCAATATCGTTAAGAAAAACGCCATGGCACAATTTGAAAAAATAATATGTGAAAATTACAAAACACCGGCCGGGCAACCGCCACGTATTATCAAATGCAATATTGAAGAAGGAACACACACTATCTTTCCATAAAACAAATCAAAATAATAACGCTTGTTATAAAAAGGAATGAACATGAAAAAATCATCAACCACAGGGGGCGGAAATGCAATAGTTACCAAAGTAAGTTTTATAGCAGCTCTTGCCGGCTTGCTGTTTGGCCTTGACATTGCATTTGTTAACGGGTCTTTGGAATTCATCGTAAAAGATTTTAGCCTGACGGTTTCCCAATCCGAAAAAATTGCAGGGGTATTACTGTTTGGTGCCGCTGTCGGAGCGGCATTCAGCGGCTGGATTTCAAGGCGTTTCGGAAGAAAAAAAGTCCTTTTGCTGGCATCATTGATTTTTTTCCTTTTTACCATCTTAGGGGTTTTCTCCCCCACTTTTACCGTTCTCCTTGTTGCCCGTTTTATTCTCGGATTGGCGGTGGGCATTGCTTCTTTTGTAGCCCCGCTTTACCTGTCGGAAATAGCGCCCTATAAAATAAGGGGCAGGCTCATAGCCATGTACCAACTTATGATTACAATAGGCATTCTGGCCATGTTTTTATCAAATGCAGCGCTTGCCCATTTCGGGTCATGGAGGTTGATGATGTCCGTAATTGCTGTTCCGGCACTGATCATGTTTATCGGTGCCCTTACCCTTCCGGAAAGCCCGAGATGGCTTGTACTTGTAGGAAAACCGGAGAAATCTGAAAAGGTACTTCGAAGGATCAGGACCTCCAAAGAAGAAGTGGCTTTTGAATTAAATGAAATTAAAGAAACGGTAAAAATCAAAAGCAGCGGCTGGGCGCTGTTGTCCAAACCTTATTTTAGGAAAGTGCTTATTCTTGGTATTTTATTGCAGGCATTACAGCAATTTTCAGGAATGAATGCTTTTATGTATTATTCGGGACAGGTATTTAAAGCCGCAGGTTTAAGCAATCCTGCCGTGGCTACCATAATCGTAGGTTTGGTGAACGTACTTACTACCCTTCTTGCAATAAAATATGTCGACAAACTTGGAAGGAAACCCATTCTTTATTTCGGGCTTACAATTTTGGTGGTTTCAACTGCCGTTGTAGGATACCTTTTCAAATTAAGACCACCCGGAACGGAGATGACCCCTGTTGAACAGTGGCTCACCCTTATCTTTTCCCTGTTGTTTATTTTCGGCTTTGCCGTTTCACTGGGTCCTATTATATGGATTCTTTGTTCTGAAATTTTTCCTTTAAAAGGCAGGGATTTTGGTATAACGGTAACTACCACCACCAACTGGATCAGCAATACCATCATTGGAAGTTTCACCTTAACATGGTTTCAACATCTTGGTGTAGGGGGAACATTCTGGATGTTTGGGGGATTCCTCTTACTTGGTTTCCTGATTGTCGGCTTTCTTACCCCGGAAACAAAGGGTATTACCCTGGAAGAACTGGAAAAGAACCTGGAAAACGGGGTTCCTCTCAGAAAACTTGGAAAGAAGGCCGGTTCGTAATGAAAAGGATATGACTTAACATCTTTTGAAAGCTCAAGGGCTTTCCACACATTTTTGGGATAGTATCACCGTGAACGTACTTCACGTCGCATAAACGAAACATATGACAGAACAAAACAAACAATGGTTACGGCAATTAAACCGGTTAATTGCGGCCATACCAGCAGGATGCTTTGTCCGAGAGGCAACGGACTGGGAATTGTTCCCTGTAGTTGCCAGAAAGTCAACGGGCCCAGGCTTCTTACGCCCGGCATAAGAAGGGTTGTCGTAGCTTCATTAAACAGCCTGCCCGGCACCAATTGCATTAACAAAAACTTGATTTTCTGAAATGCAATAATATAAGGTACAGGAGCATATCGTGACGGTTCAAAAAGTTGTGTTACCAAATTTATGATCATGGGATAAAATACTGTGAAAAACAACCAGATGGCTATTCCCATAAGAGCAGCAGTAGCAGCCTGACGAAATTTAACCGATAAAAAGATGGATAGGTTTAACCAAAAAGCCACATAAATAATACTTATAAAAATAAATAAAATGATGCGCATAAATTCTTCGGCTGTCGGCGGAATGCCAAGGGCAATCAAACCCGAGCCCATAACCAAAAGCCCCAGCGAAAAAAACATGACACTGACAACAATGAGGGGTGCAAGAAATTTTGCATTAAGAATGCTATCGCGATGAATGGGCTGGGAAAGAAGACGGCTTAAAGTACCTCCGTTAAACTCCGAATTAATACTGTCAAATCCCAATCCAATGCCCAGCAAAGGACTGAGAAAGCCGATAAGCAATACAAACGACGGCAGTCTTCCGTTAGAAAGCGTGAACAAACGTAAAAAGAAAAAAGCCCCTTCCGCCTCAGTGGGTTTCACCGATTTGGCAAAACTTCCGAGGGAAGCATAAAGTGATCCGAGACAAATCAATACTATGAGGGAAATAAGAATAATGAAACGCCAGCTTCGGATTTGATCAGATATTTCTTTTTGAAGCAATACCCTGAATGGTGATGGATTAACAGAAACAGACGGTTCGGATTTTGCTGAAATCAAAGGTGCTTTTCCCCCGCTTGTTGTTTTACTTTCCATGGTTTAACCCTCCTTCAAAATAACGATAATAAATCTCATCGAGACCATACTTTTTTTGGGTCAGAGACACTAAATTACCTCCTGAAGTTACGACCAACCGTGCAATATCAGATGACATTTCGGTTTCACAATCAAATAAATAAGTATTGTTTTTTTCTTTTTCAATATTTATTACCCCGCGGATATCTTTAAAAATCGCTTTCATCCTTTCGACAGGATCATTATCCCCGGGCCATATAATCTCCGCTATAATCTGATAGGCAGCTGTATGGAACAATTGCTGCGACAATTCGTTTAAATTCCCTTGTGCAATGAGTTTTCCCCCGACAATTAACCCTACACGGTCACACACTTTTTGTACTTCATGCAAATCGTGCGAAGAGAGGAGAACGGTAATGCCGTTTTTCCGGCTCAGTTCTACAATTGAATCAAGAAACTCCTGCACCCCGTTGGGGTCAACGCCCAAAGTTGGTTCATCAAGAATAATAACTTCAGGGTCTTTGATCAGCACATCGGCCAATCCTAACCGCTGGCGCATACCACGTGAGTATGTCTTTATTTTTTGGTCAATATCATCGGTCAGGCCGGCTTTTTGCAAAGTTTCTATTGACTTTTCTACCGCTTCCCCGTATGAATATCCGTTAAGCTGCGCTGTTAAAAGAATGTTTTCTAGTCCTGTTCTATCATTATAAAATCCCACATTCTCAGGAAGATAGCCTACTTTTCTTTTTACCTCAATGGGATTTCGCCGTGGATCATAACCACAAATGGAAATGGAACCGGAAGTAGGTTCTGATAACCCCAGCATCATTAATATAGTAGTCGATTTGCCGGCCCCATTCGGCCCCAACAATCCAAAAATTTCACCTTTGGAAACCGAAAGGTTTAAATGGTCGACAGCCGTGAATTGATCATATGATTTAGTGAGGTTTTTGAGTTCTATGATTTTTTCTTCCACGGTCACCTCCTCCCATACTTACGGAAAAGAAACACAACAAAACCAATGGCAATAAGGATTATAAAAACACCAACCCAGCCCCAAAGCATGGGAGTCTTTACCATAATACGGAATTGGGCCTTGGCATAAACTTCCGGTGTTTGGGCTCTGAAAACTACGAGGTAATCACCAGGTATCGCCTTTTTGCCGGCTTTTACAGTAGCAAGCACCCGTGCTTCTTTACCCGGTTCAATATGGTCGATTTCTTTCGGGTTGAATTCAACTTCCCAAGTTGGAGGATATGATGCCGTAAATTTTATATTTTTCAGTTCGGCAGAACCCGTATTACGAACAACCAACTCAATTTTTTTCTGATCTCCGGAAACAACAGAAGTACTTAACAGGCCTGTCGGAGTAGTAAGTACAACATTGTAAGTTCCGGTAATAACTACTTCAAGCACCATGTGGGCCGATGTATTTTGCGTCACGGCATAAACCGGAATTTTATAAGTTCCTGCTTTTACAAAATCAGGAGGACGAACATTGATAGAGATATTCGAGGTTTCATTGGGTTTTATTTCAACGGAGGTAGCTTGTTGAAAATTAGGTTTGAATATTACCTGCCAGCCCTGTGGTGCATCAGCCCTTAACGAATAAAGCTGGGTTTCATCCGTCATATTTTTTAACGTAGTGCGGAAATAAAATGTTGATTTGGAGTTTCCCTCCATGTTCTTTTGGTTCGACGTAAATAGGGTATTATACGTTCCCCGTTTCGAAACATTGATGGTTAAAGGCAATTTATCCTTCCCGACCCTGACAAAAAACCGGTAATTTCCTTTGTTTATTTTCAACGGGACTTTCAATTTGAGGGAAAGAATTTCCCTGGCATTAGGAAGGATCGAAATTTGTTGTATGTGCAACCCGCCTGATTCGATTTGGTAATTCCACCTTCCCGACAACCCCCAAACCGATACATCAAGCCGTTGAAGTTTTCCGCTTTTATTAATGATAGAAATGGAATAACTGACTGACTGCCCCGGTGGAACAGAAATTTTTGTAAAAGGGGTATACAGGACAACCGATCCCGTGTTTCCCATAGCACTTCCACTAAACCCAATTAAAAAGAATAAAACAATAAAGGTAATCTTTCGTAAATACATAAGACTTTCTCCTTATTAAATTTATGCTATTTTTTGAAATACAAAAATAGAAGAGCACAGGAAAAAACAGACTGGTATTTATGTTAAAAACTATTAAAATCAAATGAATACGACCAATAATAACAGCCATTGTTTTTCAAAATGCACGAAATAAACATTTTGAAAAACAATGGCTATGTATTATTCCCTTATAAAGAAAAGAAAAGGGACCAACGAACAGGTTTTTCCTGCCCCTGTAAAGTTATTTTAAGTAACCTGCCGGAAATGCTTTTCGACACCAATTTTGCATTGGTTTTTACGTTTGTAAATGTAAATCTTTCAGGTACATAAATATAAATGGAGTAAGGGGCTCCGGGAACGGTCTTTGAAACACCGGTCAGCGTATGGGCAGGATTATTCCAGTCCAGTTTTTTTATACTATAAGCACCGGAAATATGACGGGAAGTGGCAAGCAACAACGGATTACCTGTCAACGGTTTAATTATCAGAGCCCTTACACCATGGGCAGGAACATCCAGATTTATACTGTCAGTATAAACTCCCAACAATTGTTTGGACCAAAAATCAAAAAGTACATATTTTCTGCCTGCATAAAGGCCAAGGTCTTTTACAAAATACAATCCTTTTTTATCCGGGGTATTTTTCCAGTTATAAAGTGCCGTCACATCATAAGAGCCGCTAACTGCATTTACTTTCATGTCGAGGGCTTTCGGAAATGAGGAAGGATGGGGACATACAACTGCTTTGCAACGGAATGGGTACAAGTCTACGGCATGTATGGGCATCGTCGGCAGTGTTTGTTGATATAACATGAGGCGACGGGAAGGGAGTTTGGTATCAATTTTTTGATGAATCAGTGATTTAAACCTGCCCTTTGGTGGTGGCACAGTTAAAAAATCACTGATAATATAAGCCTGTCCTGAAAGGGAAATAGTGGTCACAATTGTTTTGGCTTCATTCATGGTCAGCGGGGGCCTGACCTGCACGGCATCCGGATCAGACCACCAACAGATACCGTTAAGGTAGTTGGCACCAAAAAGGGAACTAAAAAATGTCTGCATGGACATACTGCTTTCCTTAGAAGGATACCATTGTGCCAAATCATCTCCACCGGTACGTGAACCGTCAAAAATACCAAAACCACATCCTACTTCATGCATTTCACATCCCAACATATAATTGTCATTTCCCATAATTTTACGAATTACCTGTAGAACACCACGATATACAGCCCTGCTGTTTTTGGTAGAATCATAGGCCTGATCTCTGTTTTTCTCATAATAATTCATCCAGGTTCCCCAACCACCGGCTTTCAGGTATTTTAGTCCCCAATTGTTGACCAGGGTATCAAACAATGGTATCAGGTATTTTTTCGTAACTTCCGGGTTGGTAAAATCAAGTCTTACAACAGTAGTGTCAGCCGAGCAACAGGCACCTGACAGTTTTCCGTTTTTGTCCCGCAGAAAGAAATTCTCCGGATACTTTTTTGCCATGGAAGGCTTTGCATAATCATCGCCGAAAGCGTTGAGCCACAAACCTGGTTTAAGTCCTTTATTAAGGATATAATGAAACAACCATTTCCCGCCTTTCGGGAAAGCCTTTTTGTTCCAATCCAGCCAGTTTGCATTTTTGCCACGGGTATAACATGCGTCCAGTTGCACATATTGCAAGCCGTATGGTTTCAGTAACCGTGCCAGGGCATTTGTCTCTTTTACCATATCAGCCTGAGTAGTGGTCATATAATAGCAATACCAGCTGCTCCAGCCCGCAGGGGCAGTTTTAAAGCGCTGGGGAATTGGCTTATAAACAGGTTTAAATTTTGTCTTTGCATGCAAGGACAGTCCCACAACATCATTGTAATAATTGGGAATGATGGATATTTCATTGCCATTTGTA
>JALUYM010000379.1 GCA_027018745.1 Bacteroidales bacterium
CTTTCCGCTCATTCGGATTTGCCTGTCCGATCCAGGCGGGCAATCCGAAGGTTACCGGACAGGGGGATTCCAAATCCTCCGGCTTAAAAACCTCCGGATTGCAAATCCGGAGGAGCGGAGTTTATTTATTGGTATCATCTTCATATTCTGCACCATCTGCCAAATGCACCATAGTTATTGTAAGCAGTTTTCCAATATGTAATTATTATTTATTTTCTCTTTTTTCCATAATGTAATCAATCCAGGACTGAGGAAGCTTTTCTAAAAAAGCCCCCATTTTTGATAAATGTCCAATTTGGTACCTGACTTTCGGTTTATTGACTTTCAAAACTTTTCCAATAAGTTTTGCAACTTCTGTCGGTTCGGTTCTTTCTGCATCAAATTTAACCTGTTCATCAATAAACTTTGATAAGCTATTTTTGTATGATGCTAATCTATCAGAAGGCCATTCATCCATTTTTTTCTTAAGGTGATTTATTGATTTTTTAGGTGAGTTTGTATTTATACCTCCACAACGAATAAGAATATTCCTGATACCATCAGGAGAAAGCTCAATATTCAAAGTCCGTGCAATATAATTAACTGCAAAGTCAGGGGCATGAATATCCGTAAGAAAAGGAAGTGGAAATAATCCAGGTGTTGCAATCCAAAGTATTCTACCTTTTGTTTTTCTTAAAAGAGGAATCATTTTTTGAAGTAAACTTACTGGTCCTAAAATTCGTTTCTCTAATTCATTTCTGAAATCTGCGATGTCCATTAATTCGATTGGCACAATATGCCCACCTCCGGCAATGTTTATGACTGAAAATAATGGTGGTATTTCAATATTGTCTATTTCAGTTTTTATTCTGTTGGATATTTCGTCTATTTGCTTGGAATTTGTTAGGTCAAGTGGCCAAAGTGGTTTTAAATTTTCCAATCCGAGTTCTGCTAATTTGATGGCATCTTCTTCTTTCCTAACTGATGCTAAAACAGTATATCCGACTTTTGATAGATAAACAGCCGTATGATATCCAATACCAGAAGAAGCTCCCGTAACTAAAACGGTTTTATTAATCATATTTGTCTTCATTAATTTATAAGTAAATTGCCTACAATTTTTTATATCCCCAAATTATTTACTGTTTATCTCATAAATTACAATTTCAACCTATTCCGGTATGTTTTTTCATGCTAAAAAATAACTTTTGTTGCTGATACCAACACATGCCCTGTGGCAAATCACACTGAAGAATCCAGTAGCGTACAGATGGTTGCAAAGGTTCTTTGAGCTTTAACGCCCTAAAGTTAGTGTGTTTTTGCTTTCCTCGGCATATTTTCCCTTCTTTTTTCTGAAAACTTCTGTTTGCAGCGGTTATTGAAACTCATTGTAAAAAATGCTGCAAGAACCGTAAAAATACCCTTCCGCACATTCGGATTTGCCTGTCCGATCCAGGCGGGCAATCCGAAAGTTACCGGACAGGGAGATTTGAAATCCTCCGGCTTAAAAACCTCCGGATTGCAAATCCGAATGAGCTTACAGTGGTAATTAAGACTTCCGGCATGGACGCCGGAAGCGGGATGTGTTTATCGCCGGCAAAAAACCAAAGTTCGTGCAATTCGTTGATGAAAAACAAATAACTCATTCGAAATAGTGCTGAATAGCAATTTCTTCTAAGTTTTGCAAAGAGCCGGAGCCTTTTTTATTTGTAGTGCAAATTATCCCCGCAAGGTAGCGGTCAGCCGTTTGGGATGCAGGAAAAGGTCAAAGGCATCATTGGCGCGTGTACAAACCACATCGGCGTTGTTTACGGTGGCAACCGCTGCTCCTTCTGCCTGTATCAGCACTATGCCCAGGGCTGCCGTTTTTAGCATCAGCTGGTCGTTGCGGCCGTTGCCTATGGCGGCTACGCCGGTTGCTCCCAGTGCCTGAACATAGGCCTGTTTTGCTTCTGCCTGGTTTTCTTTGGGCAGTATTTTCAGTTTGCAGGGAAGGTCTTTCAGTTCCGCGGCCGCTTTTCCGAACGTGTCGGCAGTAACCACGTGAATTTCAAAGATTCCGGCCAGTTGTTTGATCTTTTCGCCCAGTTGCGGTAACAGTTTGCCATCAACAGCCAAAGTACCGTTATAATCGAAAACCAGAAAATTGATTTCCAGGTTTTTCCATCCGGGAATATTTAATGTCCACATAAATTAATGTTTTAAAAGTTTCAAAATATCATTGCCATTCGCCAGTATCAACAGGCTGAAAAGAATGATCATTCCCACAATTTGGGCATATTCCAGAAATTTGTCGCTGGGTTTTCGGCGGGCAATGATTTCGTAAAGCAAAAACAACACATAGCCTCCATCCAGGGCCGGAATAGGAAGGATATTCAAAATGGCCAGCATGATAGACAGAAAAGCCGTCAAACGCCAAAAACTCTCCCAGTTCCAAACCGCGGGGAAAATGCTTCCAATGGTAATGAACCCCCCCACACTTTCATATGCTTTTACTTTCGGCGAAAAGATCAGTTTCAGCTGTTTCAGATAATTGCCGATACCCGACCAGGTGCGAACAAAACCGGCGGGAATAGCCTGAATAACAGTATATCTTTTTTGGTTCAGCTTAAAAAAGTCAGCCGGATTCGCTTCATAAACGCCTATCAGTCCGTTATTACCCAAATGAACCGGGAATAAGAGAGTGTCATTCCCCCGTTTGACGATCAGGGTAATTTCCTTATTTTTAAATTTTTGTACTTCGCTGCGGAAAGCATCAAAATATTTCAGGTATTTTCCGTTCAGCCCCAAAATGGTGTCCCCTACTTCCAAACCTGCCTTTTTGGCCACGGAATTTTTTGTAAACTTTCCTGCGACAAACGGTAGCCGGGGAGAAAGAAAATAAGGTGATTTTTGTTTAATGAGATTATGCAGGCTCCCTGCCGGAAAATGAATAACCACTTTTTTTCCGTTGCGCAACACGGTAGCTGTTTGTGCTTCGTTCAGAACGATTTCCATAGGGATTTTCTGAAAATCTTTCACCGGCTTTCCACCGATATCCAAAATTCTATCTCCATTACGAAAGCCCATTTCACGTGCAAGGCTATCGGCCACTACACCATATTTGTTAACCTGCTGTGTGGGAAGATATTCTTCGCCAAAACTGGCCAGCAGTCCTATGTATATCACAATGGCCAGCACTACGTTCATGGTAACCCCGCCCAGCATTATGATCAATCGTTGCCAGGCCGGTTTTGAACGAAATTCCCACGGTTGCGGAGGTTTTTTCATCTGTTCCTTATCCATGGATTCATCAATCATACCGGCAATTTTTACATAACCGCCCAGTGGCAGCCATCCCACGCCGTACTCTGTTCCTTTGTAATCAAACTTGAACAGGGAGAACCAGGGATTGAAGAAAAGATAAAATTTCTCTACCTTGGTTTTAAATATCTTAGCCGCAGTAAAATGTCCAAACTCATGGATAATTACCAGGATGGAAAGACTTAGAATTAGTTGTAAAACTTTTATTAATATAACCATACTTTCAATTCGAATTTTAAACCTTGTTTTTCTTGTTTCCCGTTTTTTTCATCTTTCCCATAAAGAAGTAATCAAAAAGTACCGGGTTGTTTTTTTATAAATTCCATTGCTTTTATTCTGCATTGTTTGTCTGTTTCCAGATAATCTTCCAAAGCAGGTTTTGCAATAAAAAGAGATGACTGCATGCACTTTTCTATTAACAATGGCATTTCTAAAAACCCTATCTGTTTCTGAAGAAAAGCCCCAACAGCTATCTCATTGGCAGCGTTGAGGATACAAGGCATATTACCGCCCTTTTCCATTGCTTCAAAAGCGAGTGCAAGGTTACGAAATTTTTTTATATCAGGCCGACTGAAGTTGAGTTGCTGCAAAGCAGCCAGATCAAGGCGCGGGTAGCGATTAAAAAGACGCCGGGGATAGCTCAAAGCAAACTGAATGGGAATGTGCATATCGGTGGGGCCCAGCAATGATTTTACAGAACCATCTGCAAAATAAACCATCGAATGGACCACAGATTGCGGATGGATCAGCAGTTCTATTTGTGAAGGTTTCAGGCCAAACAGCCAACGGGCTTCAATGGCTTCAAGTCCTTTATTCATCAGGGTAGCTGAATCAATGGTGGTTTTGGGGCCCATTTCCCAGTTGGGATGATGCAGTGCTTCTTCGGGGGTTATTTCCCCGAATGTTGCCAAATCCCTGTGCAAGAACGGTCCACCTGAAGCAGTGAGTACAACCTTTTCGACGGGATTGTCCGATTCGCCCATAAGGCATTGGAAAACAGCAGAATGCTCTGAATCTACAGGAATAACCGGCACGTTATTTTCACGGGAAGTTTGCAAAATCAGTTCGCCGGCAACCACCAGCGCTTCCTTATTGGCCAGGGCCATGGGTTTTTTATTTTTCAGGGCAGCAAGAATGGGTTTTAAAGCATCAAATCCCAAAATGGCCATAACCACCAGGTCGATACTGTTCATTTCAGTTACCTGACATATTGCCTCCTGGCCGGCATAAACTTTTATTCCCCTGTCCTGCAGGGCGCCGGCCACTTCAGTATAACGCTTTTCGTTGCCAATAACCACCACATTGGGTTGAAGTTTTTTTGCCTGTTCGATAAGCAAAGCAGCATTCCGGTTGGCCGTCAGTACTTCTACGGTAAAGTGCCCGGGCTGCGAAGCAATTACTTCAACCGCTTGTTTGCCAATGGAACCTGTTGACCCGAGTATGGCTATTCTTTTTCTCATAAAATACAGTTTGCCCTCTATTTGAAATTAATGTAATTGACCGGATTAACGGGATTCCCGTTGTACCAAAGTTCAAAATGCAGGTGCGGGCCGGTGGTAATTTCACCGGAATTGCCGGCAATGGCTATGGGCTCACCGGCTTTGACAAAATCTCCTTCATGTTTCAGTAACACTGCATTGTGTTTATACACCGAAATCAGGTTATCAGCATGCTGGACAACAATAACATAACCCGTTTCGAGCGTCCAGGCAGACAAGATAACAGTACCATCCAAAACAGACTTGACCGCATCGTTGTGGGGGGCTACAATATCAATTCCATAATGCTTTTCAAGCGGTGCAAATTTAGCGGTAATAATCCCATTTAGCGGTTTAAAGAAATTTTGGTTATAGATGGTAGCCTTTCCGGAATAATTTTTTTTGTAAGGAAAAAGGTTGAAGCGGGTCTGATTCTCAAAAGAAACCCGTAACATACTGTCTTCTTTTGAGATACGGTCAGTAATCGTATCAAAATTTTTAATTTGTACCGCTGCTTTGGGAAGCACGGTAACCATATTCTTGTTTTCAATAATGCGTTTAAGGTTTTGAATATACAGGTTGTTTTGCCTGGCATTGACCATAAGTGAGTCGGCAACTTTATTCAGATGATAAAGATCCTGTTTTTGCTTAATGTTAGGATATCCGGGAATATATTCTTTTAAAGGAGTATATGCGATCACAAAAAAAGTAAGGGCTATAAAAGTAATGGCCATGCTCAGTAAAAATATGATTACCTGTATCCTGCTGAGGCGAAAACTGATGCGTTCTTCAAAAGTGGCCTCATTGAAAAGTACCAACCTGTATTTATTTCGTAATTTGTGGTACCATTTTTCTTTTTGCGGAGTTGTTTCCATGGTAATAAAATATTGGCACAAAGGTAAAAATAACCAGAGAATGAAGAAGAAACGATAAATCATTAATTTTGCGTAGCGTAAAAATAAATTCAGCGAATTTTAGTTATTTAAACAAATCATTGTCTTGGAATTTAAAAAAGCCCATAGCATTTTATTAGTATTGTTTTTGACCGGTATCGGATGGGGCCTTTCATCCTGTTCTACCAAAAGGAATACAGCTTTGGCAAGGGGGTACAATAACCTGACTGCCCATTACAATGTTTATTGGAACGGCGAGCAAAACCTGGAAGAAGCAATAACATTTATGCACGACAATGTTCAGGACAACTATAGCAAGATTTTGCGGGTTTATAATTACGGGAATAATGTTTTCGGGAAACAAATGGCCCCCCGTGTGGCATTGACCATCAAAAAAGCAGCCATGGCCATTCAAAACCATTCCATGGTTTTCGGAAATAAAGAACGGATTAAATGGGTTACCGAAAGCTATTTAATGATGGGCAAAGCTTTTTTTTACAAACACGATTATACTGCTGCCCGGCGGGTTTTTGATTTCGTTCAAAAAAAATATCATTTCAGCCCTATTCATTATCGAGGAACCTTATGGCTGGCCAAAACATACATTGAAATGAAGCAGTTCGGAAAAGCCGAAGCAGATTTAAACCTGCTTTCCAGTCAGCTGTCCGACAAAGATTTTCCCAACGAGGTACGTTTTACCCTGCCAATGGTCTATGCCGACCTGTACCTGGCCGAAAAAAATCCGGCAGCAGCTTATCCTTACCTCGAAAAAAGCATCGGTGTCATTCACAATAAAGACCTTCTCAGCAGGGTCTATTTTATTATGGGACAAATTAACAAACAGGAAGGGGATCTGGAGCTGGCAGGCCATTATTTCAAAAAAGTAATCAAACGCAATCCGCCTTTTCAAATGGATTTTGAAGCCCGGCTTTATCTCGCCAGATGCTATCAGGCAACCAGCGCAGGCAGCAAATACATCATGAAAACCCTGGAAAAAATGGCAAGAAAAAAACAATACCAGGATTTCCGCGACCAGGTTTATTATGCCATGGCCGAGATAGCCGGGAGAAATAAAAACGACAGCCTTATGGTGCGTTACCTCCGGCTTTCGGTGAAATACAGCAAAAACAATTCCTATCAAAAGTCAATGGCTGCATTGAAACTGGCAGAAGATTACTTCCATAACGGGAAATATGTTCCGGCAGAAGCTTATTATGACACAGCGGTATTGTTCCTCCCCAAAGATTATCCGCAATATGCCCAAATCAAAAACAAATCGCTGGTGCTGTCACAATTGGTACAAAAACTCCAAACCATTCATTACCAGGACAGTCTGCAGCGATTAGCGCGAATGAACACCAAACAGCTCTACGCCCTTATCGACAAAAAAATAAATACTTATAAAAACATTTTGGCCAAAAAGAAAAAGGAAGCAGGGGCCAAAATAGAAAATATGGCCGGTCAATATCCCGGAAACACGCCCAGTGGCCTGCCTGTCAGTGGCCCTTCCCCCGGAGGCTGGTACTTTTATAACCCGACAGCTTTATCAAGAGGTTTTACGCAGTTCAGAAATCAGTGGGGCAACCGGAAACTGGAAGACCTTTGGTTTTTAAGTGACAAAAATATC
>JALUYM010000380.1 GCA_027018745.1 Bacteroidales bacterium
CCCGGCTGCCGGATTTTTTTTTCATGGGAGGATTTTTGATTTGGGGGTAAAGTCAACTGACAATGAATTTTGTATCGACACAGGCGAGACAAAACCCGGCTTTAAAAAATAGAACAAATCATTTCGCTTTCCCGCAAAATTTTAGCATCTTTGCTGTTGATAACATTTCAAATGCAAAATATTTATCCTTGTTGGACCGTGACAAGAAAGAGAAAACCATGAAAAAGTACTTTTGTCTGTTTTTTGTTTTTCTGTTTATGACAATAAAGGCTTTCTCTTTGCCGGTGGTGGATATAGATAGTTTGCTGACAGCCGTTCAAAAAGTACCGGAAAGCAAAAAACCGGAGATGTTGAAAAGAACCGTGTTTCAGGTTTATCGGGAAAACCCGGCTGCTGCGGTTACCCTTGCCCATCAACTTGAAAATCTTCCGGATAAAGTAATGTCTGTTCAGGAGAAAGCTGCCTTTTTTGACACCCTTTCCAAAAAGTTTGAACAGGTAAAAAATTTTAAGGATGCCCTGATCAGTTATAAAACAGCCGACAGCCTGCGATCTGCATCTTTTTATCCCCCAGGGAAAAAACCTTCAGGAAATGCTGTTTTGCCGGCCGCTTTTTATTTGTTTGCTTTTGTTTTGCTGGCAGGAACTGCCTGGATTATTTTCTTGTTCATTTTTACAAAGAAAACCCTTACAGCCCTCAGGAAAGCAGAAAAAGAAATGGCCCGTTTGAAAGAGGAGGCAGCCCGTGCCGAAAAACAGATACAGGATGAGTTATCCGAAAAGACAGGTCAGCTGCAAAAAGAGATGGTGACGTTGCGAGAACAGGAACTGAACCTGAAAACAGCATTGAAAAAAGTGGAAGAAGCCAATTATTTACGCAACGCTTTTATTGCTAACCTTGGATTTGATGTCCGTACACCCCTTAGCGGAATCATAGGATTTGCCGGCATGCTCGAAACAGAGCTTGCTGTAAAAGAAAACAGCGAGCTGTACGAATATGCTGCCAATATTGAAAAAAGCAGCAGCAGCCTCCTGAAACTGTTGGACAATGTGATCGACTTTGCCAGCCTTGAGGCTAACACGCTGGTAATGAAGATAAAACCCGTGCCATTAGAGAAGGTCATAAAGAATGTGTTTGAACAGTATCGACCCGGGGCTGCCGACAAAAACCTGATCTTTAAAAGTAAAACAGGGAAAGAACTGAACCCCGTGCTGGCCGATGAAAACAGGCTGGAAAAAGCATTGGCCCAGATAGTGGACAATGCCATAAAATATACTGAAAAAGGATTTGTTACCATAACGGCTTCTTACTCTGAAGAGACCGACACTGATATTGTTGAAATAAAAGACAATGGTTCCGGTATTCCTGCCGAAAAACAAAAGAATCTTTTTGATTTTACCTTTTCGCAGGATACGGGTGAAGGAACCGGAATAGGCCTGAAACTGGCTAAAAAATATATCGAAATGATGAAAGGCCGGCTTTTTCTGGATTCTGTTCCGGGGAAAGGCACAACAGTTACCATTCATCTGCCTTGCAGTGAAAAAGCAATGGAAGAAGGGCAACCCGCAGAAGCAGAAGTGGAGATTGGCGCTGAAATAGAAGTCAGTACAGCTAATGAGCTGGGCGACCTCGATATTTTTGTGGTGGAAGATGACCGCATGAACCGGATCATCCTCGAAAAAATGCTGAAACCATTGGGAAAAGTAACCTTAACAGTAGATGGCGACGATTGCCTGAATACCGTGAACAGAGAAGCTGAAAAAAGCCATTATTTTCAGATCATGCTTTTCGATATCAACCTGCCCGGCGACTGGGATGGAATAAAATTGTTAAAAGTAATTCGTGAAAAATATCCTGAATACCGGAAAATTCCCTTCATAGCCCAGACTGCTTATGCCATGTCGGGCGACAAAGACCGGTTACTAAAAGAGGGTTTTGACAGCTATCTGGCCAAACCCATTGATAAAAATGAATTGATCACCACGATAAAACAACAGTTGAGAATATTCGGTCAAAACCCTGAAAAATAAAAGATTATGGGTCGGTTTCATAAAAAAGAAAAAAAGAAAAAAAAAGAAATCAGGGAAAATTTCGGAAAACCGAAAAGCGAAGATTTTGATTTTGATGCCATCCGGCGTTTTGCCGACAGGAACAAAAAAGACAGTTTCCAGGAGTTGCCGGATAAGGTTTGTGATGATATGAATTTTATGGATTTGTTTGCCTATGTGGACCGTACTTCTTCAAAAGTGGGACAACAATGCCTGTACGATCGCATGCGCCGGATCCCGCTTAACAATAAACAAAACGAAGTGTTGGAAAAATGGATAACAGCATTTCAAAAAAATGAAAAACTGCGTACCGATATCCAATACCGGTTACAAAGCCTTTCCAGCCATGAAACATACTATTTTTGTGATCTTTTTCAAGCCAATCTGGTTACTCCTCCAAAATGGTTGCCTGCCGCTTATGTATTGTCAATTACTAACCTGGTGCTCATTATTTTAACATTTCGGTTCCCCCCCCTTTTGCTGCTTAGTTTGCTTGTCACCATCGTGAACATTGTCTTTCATTATCTGAACAAGAAAAATGTCAATACATATTTGTATTCCATGCCGCAGGTTCATCATATGGCACGTTTACTGAAAATTTTCCTGTCGATTGGTTTTATCAAAAAATCCGGTCAGGTTCCCGAATCCTCTGTCCGTGCTTTTTACCAGATTTCCAAAAAAATGAACTTCTTCAGGTTGAATGAAGTTTTGTTGGAGCTTGATCCTTTTGCTTTGCTTTACAACATAGCTGAACTGATAAAGATGATTTTTTTACTGGAACCTATTTTTTTGTTTCGAATACTTAAACGTATTGAAAAACACGTTACTGAATTACACGACGTTTTTGTTTTTGTGGGACTGGTGGATGAAGCTGTTTCCATCACCTCCCTGCGTGCCGGACTGCCATATTATTGCTGTCCTGAAGTCATCACCGACATCAAAGCCATGTATTTTACAGATATATACCTGCCTTTTATTGATCATTGTGTTCCCAATTCGCTGGATGTAAATGGAAAGTCTATACTGATCACCGGTTCCAACATGTCGGGAAAGACTACTTTTATTCGTGCAACGGGTATCAATGCCCTGACCGGATTAACGATCAACACCTGTTTTGCCCGTTCTTTTGCTTTGCCAAGGCTGAAACTGTGGTCGGCCATTTTAATGAACGATGACCTGATGAACGATAAAAGTTTTTATCTCGAAGAAGTGCAAACCATTAAAGAAATGATTGATATGAGCCTTCAGGATGGCCCCAACCTTTTTCTGTTGGATGAGATTTATAAAGGAACCAATACGGTGGAACGGGTTTCGGGCGGAAAAGCTGTGCTCTCATGGTTAAACAAAGGTAATAACCTGGTGTTTATCAGCACCCACGATATCGAATTGACCGAATTGCTGAAAGGAGAATATGACTTGTATCATTTCAGTGAACAGGTTGAAAATCAAAGTGTCTCATTTGATTATAAATTGAAAAAAGGGAAAATGAAAACCCGTAATGCCATTAAAATTCTGGAAGTAAACGGTTATCCTCCGGCGCTGATTGCCGAAGCGAGGGCGATTTCTTACGAAATGGATAAACAGCGCCCCGTTTTCAGATAGCACACTACCGGTACTTGCCAAATTGGCCGCATAATGTTAACAGATAAGAAAGACCGGTTTATTCCGAGTCAAGTTGTGTGGGTTTCCGGTCTTTCGGTTTGTCTTTTTCTATCATCCTCAAAAAAGTGGGCAGGGCAATCAACAGTACAGGAAGTGCCATCAGCAGACCGCCGATAACAGCTACCGCCAGTGGCTGGTGCATTTGTGCCCCTGTTCCGATACCCATGGCAAGAGGTAACAGTGCGAAAATAGCCCCCAGTGCCGTCATTAACTTGGGACGTAACCGGATAGAGATAGAGTAAATGATGGAATCATCTACCGACAAACCTTTTTTCCGCTCTTCGTTGTACTGAAGATAAGTAAATATGGATGCTTCCCCCACAATACCTACAATCATAATAATACCCACATAACTTCCCACATTCAACGGAATATGCAGAAAATAAAGCAACAGGGCACTACCGGTGGGCCCGAGCAACGTTAAGAAAATGATCAGCAACGCCACACGCAGTTTCCGGTAAAGGAACAAAATAACCGTAAATACCAGTAAAGCTGCCAGGATCAGAATAAGTGTCAGTTCATGAAAAGCCTGTTGCTGCTGCTGATAAGCGCCACCATATTCGATAGTGTAGCCCGGTGGCAAATGGATATGCTCACGAACGGTTTTTTGGATAGCTTTCAGGGTTGAGCCCAAATCGCGGTTGTTCAGGCGGGCTGTAACATAATCCACTTTTTTCAGGTTTTCGCGGTCTATTTCAGCGACACCTTTCAGAATATGAATAGTGGCCAGTCCTTTCAGGGGAACCAGCCTCCCGTTGGGAAGAAACAACTTTCCTTTCTCTAAAGTGTGAATACCGATGCTGTCCCTGTCGGGATAGATCATCCGGATGTTGGTAAACTGCATGGGGTCCTGAATGGCTCCCACCACAGTGCCGTCAGTACGTGTCTGCATCTGAAACTGAAGCGCCTGCGGGGTGAGGTGGTATCGCATCAACCGGGCAGTTTTCGGGACAACCTGTATCTCAGGTCCGGCAATGGTAATTCCATCGAAAACATCGGCAGTACCCCGTACTTTTCTGACGAGCGCTGCTACCTGCTTTGCATATTTATGGATGATTTTTTCGTTGTTACCAAAAATTTTGATGGCAATGGGTTGTACGGAACTCATCAAATCGCCCAGCTTGTCGGTAATGACCTGTCCGAAGTCAACCCGCAGGGCAGGTACCGCTTTTTCTACCCTTTTCCTGATTTCATCACTCACCTGGGTAGTAGTAAGTTTTCTTTTTCTTTTAAGCTGAATTAAATAATCGCCGGTATTGGGTTCGGTAATAAAAAACCCCATTTGTGTTCCTGTCCTTCTTGAGTAGGATTGTACCTGTGGTATGGTGGCGAGGATATCATCTATTTTTTCCAGCATTTTTTCTGTTTCCTGAAGGGTTGTGCCGGGCGGACTGACGAAATCGAGCACAATGGAACCTTCGTCCATTTGCGGCAAAAAGCCCGAGGGAAGCCTTGGAAAAACATAATACATGATAGCCAGTGAAGCCAAAACCATTCCTACGGCAATATAAGGGCGGTGAATAAAGAACCCTACCCAGTTCCGTTTCTTCAGTTCTTTGTGCTTGTTTTGTTTTTGCGTGGTTTTGGGGAAGAAAACGAGGTAAAAAACGGGCAACCCGATCCAGGTGATAAAGAAAGAAGCAACCAGTGTGATAATCATGGTCTGCGTCATGATGTTAAAATAAGCACCTGCTACACCCGACATAATCCCAAAAGGCAAAAAGATAACAATGGTGGACAAAGAAGATCCTACCATAGCCGGAAACAGATATTTGATAGCTTTGGGAACCACTTTTTTAAAGTCCTCTTCCGGATTTTCCTCATGGGTACGGTGAATCTGCTCTACAATAACCACCGAATCGTCTATGACCAGGGCTATGGCGGCTGCCATGGCCCCCAGGGTCATAATATTAAAATCGAAGCCGAAAGCATAAAGCAGGACAATGGCGAAAGCCAGCGACAGCGGGACGCTGAGCAAAATGATAAAACTGCTTTTCAGCGACCGCAAAAAAGCAATGGTAACCACGATGGCCAGCAACAAACCGATCCACAACACATCCCTGATACTTTTAATGGCATTGCTTACAAAAACGGACTGGTTGTAAAAAGGCCTTAACCTTACCCCTTTGGGTAAAATGCGGTCGTTTAATTCTGCTATTCTTTTCTGTAATTTCTTGTTAATGTTAATTAAATTGGCTTCCGGTTGTTTCAATATCATCACCAGCGGCACATTTTTCCCGTTGGCTTTAATGCGGACGTATTGGCGCTGTTCACCGATGCGGACACGGGCAATATCTTTTATCCGTATGATGCCGGCAGGTGTGCTTTTAACAACAACATTGCGAAGGGCCTGCAGGTTTTTGATGTTGGCATTGGTAAGGCTTAAATACAGGCGGCGGTAGTCGTCAACATAGCCGTTGGAACGGACAAAATTAGTGTGCGATAAAACAGTTTTCAACAAGGCAGGGGTAATTCCCATCCGGCTCATTTTTTTGACATTTAACAGAAGCTGGTATTCTTTAATCTTTCCACCCATGACACCTACCTGTCGAATGCCTGGTATTTGTTCCAAATAAGGTTTGATGACATATAAAGCCAACCATCGCAGCTCTATGGGGCTTTTGTTTCCTTCCAATGAATAGCCTTCCACGGGTGAAATAGAAGGATTCATTTTTTCGATGGTGATATTTGTTCCGGGAGGCAGTTGGTTCCGGATTTCTGCTATACGGGCATCAATTTGCTGTTTAGCCAGGTCAATGTTGGCTTTCCAGTTATAGAAAGCAGATATTTCGCAACTTCCACGGGATGTTATACTTTTTAACAAGGTCAGGTTCTGGCTTTTTTTAATGGCTTCCTCCAAAGGCCTGGTAACGGAAATCATCATTTTATCCACCGGTTGCTGCCCGTTATCGGCAATGACTTTGATCTTTGGAAAAGTAACATTGGGAAACAGTTCGGTTTTCATCTTACTGTAAGAGTAAACCCCGGCCAACGCCACAATGACCATCAGGACAAAAAGCGGACTTTTAAATTTATTGTAAAAGCTGTCCATGAGTGCCTTATTTTGCAATTTTAACATAAGCCGTATCGGGCAGTCCGTAAGCGCCTTCCGTAATGATTCTGTCGTGTATCCCGATATTGCCTGAAAGGACCCGGGCCTGTTCTTTTCCCTGCCATCCAATGGTAACAGGAACTTTTACGGCGGTGGTATCATTCGCCATTTTCATAACCCAGAAGGCGGTTTCCTGTTCATTGGATAAAATAGCTGCTTTTGGTAAAAAAAGTCCGTTCCTGATTTCTTTTAATTTGAACCTGACCAACAGGTTCATGTTGCCGGCCAGTTTTAATTTTCCGGGCAACGGCACAACATAAGGCTGTGTCTGGGTGATGTTGTCGGCCAGGAAAAGGTGTTTCTGAAAATGTGAAAAGACAGCCTTTTTCCCGGGAATTTCTACTGTACAGGGACTGTTTTTTTTGATGAGCGGGACCTGGGCAAAGGGGACATAGGTAACTGCTGCCAAAGAGTTTTCTATCCAGGCGGAAGCCAGCAGGCTCCCCGGT
>JALUYM010000381.1 GCA_027018745.1 Bacteroidales bacterium
TTTTTGTGAAAAAAAAACAAACTTTTTTAATAAAGCGCCGTTAAAATTGAAAACTCGGGTTTTGAATAAGAATAAAATCTGTAATAAATAAATGGAAAAGGCAAAATGGAGGAGGGATAATTTATTTACAGATATAATTTTTTTATTCTGACCGGCCAAGGGGCTTTGTAAAATTTACTTTATGAAAAAGGGGATACTTTTTTCCGGAAACGAAACAAAGAAATTTTTTCCAAGTATCTCGGGGGGGGAAGACATCATTTTCCAAATCTGTTTCATTACTCTGTCAATTACTTTTTAACGGCTATTATTTTATTGAATTTTGTTCATTTAAATCTATATCTATGAAAAAAATTAGCATGTTTTTTGTTGTAGCACTGATTTTTGTATCAGCGACTGCTTTTGCCGGAGGTTATCAGGTACGCCTCGAGGGCAATAAACAAACGGGTATGGGGCTGATTGGTGCCCCGCTTCAGTTCGGTGTAAGTTCCATGTTTTACAATCCCGGGGCTTTGTCTTTGATGAAAGGAAAGTTTGGTTTTGATTTGGGCGGAAGCGCCATCTTTGCCAATATTACTTTTCAGCAATACGAAAGCAATTACACAGCACATACGAATAATCCGGTGGGAACGCCCTTTTATTTTTATGTAGCCGGAAAAGTGAGCAAGAATATTGCAGTGGGAGTGGCTGTTTATACTCCCTATGGCAGCTCAGAGAAATGGAACGACAATTGGGCACTTAAATATCTGATACAGAACATTTCCCTCCAGGCCGTTTATATTCAGCCGACCATTTCTTTCAATATTGGGGACAAATTTGGCATTGGTGCCGGTTTGGTTTATGTAAAAGGTAGTGTTGACATGAACCGGGCGCTGAATTACAGCGGGAACTCCAATGTTCATTTGAATGGCAAAGCTTCGAGTTTTGGATACAATATCGGAGTACATTTCAAAGCTTCCGATCAGTGGTCTATTGGTGTTACCTACCGTTCGCGTATCAACATGGATGTGAAAAACGGGGATGCTACTTTCACCGTTCCCACATCCCTTGGTTCCTTGATCCCGGCCAGCAATCATTTCAGTTCCAGTTTGCCGCTTCCTTCCAATCTGGATATCGGCGTCGCTTATCAGCCTTCAAAAAAATTATTGCTTGCAGCAGAATTAGACTGGGTGAGGTGGAGCGTTTATGATTCTTTATCTTTTAAATTTGAAACCAATCCACAGCTGTTGAATTCAACCAGCCCGCGGTTGTACAAAGATACCTGGACACCGCGCATTGGGGGGCAATACAAAGTTTCCAATAAATTTCTGGTGCGTGCAGGAGCTTTTTATGAAGCTTCTCCGGCCAACAAAGATTATTTCTCTCCCGAAACAGTTACCCTCAACACCTTTGCATATACATTGGGTGTTTCCTATATGCCGGTGAAAGGATTAAGTATTGATGCATCCTGGTTACAGCTTTTCGGACAAAAATCGGAAATGAATTATTCACCTGAAAATGCCAGGGGTTATTACAAAACCAATACGGTCGTTCCCGGGTTGGGAATCAGTTATCATTTTTAATTCATTTAAAAAATAAAAGATCATGAAAAAATTCAGAAAATTTATATATTTTGCCATAGCACTTTTCTTCCTGTCTTCCTGTACCCCGACAATAAATAATTTTAAACCGGGTACCGGAAGTGCCAACTTTACAAGCTATGTAGCAGTAGGGAATTCGTTAACGGCAGGTTATGCTAATGGCGCCTTGTATATTTCGGGACAAAAATACGGATGGGCCAATATTCTTGCCCAGCAAATGAAAAAGGTGGGGATGAAAGGTATATTTAAAATTCCTTATATGCCTACCGAAGATGGTGTGGGAGCTTCTGAAGGTGGCGGAACCCCGACATTCAGGACAAAACTGGTGTTGGGTTATTCCAAAAACTGCCAGGGAAAAACAAGTCTCGGCCCTGTTCCATCCAACCCTCAGGCTTCACAGGCGGAACTCTTTAAAGAGATTACTACCTCGGTAGCTGCCGGAGGCCCTTACAATAATCTGGGGATACCAGGTATCAGGGTAACCGATTTGTTCCTTCCGAACCTTGCTTTACGAAATCCTTATTTTTACAGGATTGCTTATCATCCTACGGATACTTTGTTGTATTATGCTGCCAAAGTACACCCCACATTTTTCAGCCTGTGGATTGGTAACAACGATGTGCTCGGTTATGCTGCTTCGGGCGGTGTGGGCAGTAAGATTACCCCCATGGATGGTCCGGTTGGCGTTGGCTTTAAAGCCAGTATTGATGCAGCCGTAAAATATCTTGCTAACCTGACCAAAGGAGATGGCGTTATTGCCGATATTCCCGATATTACCTCTATTCCTTATTTTAATACAATTCCGTACGATCCTATTGTGCTGAACCAAACACAAGCCGATCAGCTAAACGCTGCCTATGCAAAGTATAACGGGGCCATGAAACTTATGGGATTACCTTACCGGATTACTTTTAAAGCCGGAGCCAATCCTATGGTTATCTCAGATCCTTCCATGCCTCTGCCCGACAGCTTGTCGTATTTAAAAATCAGACAGATAAAAAGTGATGAACTGGTTATGCTTGAGTTGCCTACCGACTCGCTGAAATGCGCTTACTGGGGGACACAAAAACCGATCCCACCCCAATATGTCCTGACAGAAAGTGAGATTAAAAATGTTGATAATGCCATAAACAGTTATAATGCAGAAATGTTGCGCCTCGCAAAACAATACAATCTTGCTTTCGTTGATTTTCACAGCATCATGAAGAGTATTGAACATGGCGGGTTAACTGTTGATGGGGTTCATTTTACCACAAAATATCTCACGGGGAACCTGTTCTCGCTTGATGGTGTTCACCTGACACCTCAGGGAAATGCTGTTGTGGCCAATTACTTTATCGATGCCATCAACAAACATTACGGCTCTCATATTCCCAAAGTGGTTGTCAGTGATTACCCGCCTGTAAAAATGCCCTGAAAAGGACTTGTATCGGGTTAAACGGCACAGATTATTTTAACCCTGCAAAAAAGGGGCTGGCCGTAAGGCCAGCCCCTTCATCATTCAAAATTATTAACCTAAAATTACCTATGAAAAAATCTTAGCTTTTTCAAGCAAGAGGATTTCCTTTTTTATTAACCCAGCATTTTGTCGATCAGGTCAACAACGCGGGTCGAATAACCCCATTCATTGTCGTACCACGACAATACTTTGACGGTTTTACCCTGTACCATCAGTGCAGAAGCATCATAAATAGAAGAATGGTTGTTGTGAATAACATCAACCGATACAATCGGGTCTTCACAGTATTCCAGAATACCTTTCATGGGGCCTTCGGCTGCTTCTTTCATGGCTGCATTGATTTCATCGGCAGAAGCTTCTGTTTTCAGGTTGGCCACCAGGTCAACCAAAGAACCTGTGGGGGTGGGGACCCTTACAGCCATTCCATCCAGTTTGCCATCCAGGTCGGGAATAATTTTTCCAACAGCCTTAGCAGCACCTGTGGTGGTCGGGATTTGTGAAACGGCAGCCGAGCGTGCCCGTCTTAAATCGGAATGCGGTGCATCCAGAATACGCTGGTCGTTGGTGTAAGAGTGAATGGTGGTCATCAATGCGTTTTCAATACCAAACCGGTCGTTCAGCACCTTTGCAATGGGAGCCAGACAGTTGGTAGTACAACTGGCATTGGAAACACATTCATCTTCATCTCGTAATTCATTGTCATTCACCCCCATAACAATCATATTGTCAATCTCGTCTTTGGCAGGAACAGTCAGCAGGACTTTTTTGGCACCATTTTTCAGGTGGTCGCCGTAACCGCCTTTGTTGCTTTCTTTCTGGCGGAAAATACCGGTAGATTCAACCACTACATCGGGTGTCTCGGCCCATTTTATTTCCAACGGGGAGCGTTCGGCAGTTATCGGAATTTTTTTACCGTTAACAATCAAAGCACCATCATCGTGTTGAACCGTTCCGTTGAATTTTCCTTGTGTAGAATCATATTTTAACAGATGAGCCAGTGTTTTGGTATCGGTAATATCGTTGATACCAATGATTTCCATATTCTCTCTTTCGAGGGCAATCTTGAAGACGTTTCTTCCGATGCGTCCGAATCCGTTGATACCGATTTTAATTTTTGTCATGACTATAGTTTTTTTGATTTAATTTAACCAGTATTTTTTAATAATAAGCTTTACATTTGTCATGTTGTCCATTACGGATGCAAAAATACCAATAAAAAGAGTAAAAAATTACTACATATCCTCAAGCCATGGAAAAAAAATTCGTCTCAAAAGCACTCGAGGCCAATTTGGCCGAAACACGTTATCGTGATATAAAAATACTTCCTGAATATCAGGAGTTTATAAATTTATCGAAAAATTACTACGGGATTCATAAACGCGCAAACGATTGCATTATCGAATATCAGCACCCTTTTAGCAATAAAAAATTTGTTATCGAGGAGCTGCGGAAAATCCTTATTACCGATTATTGGTTTTATATCGAACTAAAAGATCCGGAAAAAGCCTTTTCGATACCCTTGAAACTGCTCGGAAACCTGCTGAATGATAAAAAAGTGGATAATATACTTAAAGTGTTTGTCTTAAGGACATTGCTTGAGTTTGTACAAAAAATTTACCACGAAAAAAAAGATTTTACCCAAACCCTGTCGAAATGCTGTCAAACACTACACGAAAATTTTCCTTCCAACAAAGAAAGTTACATTGAAGCTTCGCGTTACTTTAAAAAATATTTGACAGACATTGCTTCAGACAAACAATTCGGGAATTTAGTTTTTCAGCTGACACACGATATTTTTTCCGCTATCATCGATTTTTGGGAAAGTGACAGTTGTGTAGAAAAATGGATTGCAGAAAAAAAAGAGACTCTGAAAATAGATAAAAAGATACTGATCAACGAAATAGGAAAACCTTATTTTGAAAAACTCCGGAGTGATCTGGCCGGTTTGCAAAACTGGCAGGAAATGATGGAGGTTATGCCCGATTATGACAGGATAGGTGAACGTTTTTCCAAAGCCGTAGATTTGTTTCCTTCTTTCATCGAAAAGTTTTATTTTGTTTTTTTTCTGCTCCGGTTAAAAGGGTTGCGTGACCAGAAAGAGCGGCTTATTTGGCGGCTTAACAAAATGCTGGTGCAGACCATGAAAGAGATAGAAAAAGACAATGTCGTGCATTTCATCGACCAGCTTTTTCATTATCTCGAAGAACTGAAAAAGGATTATGGTTCTGCTGTGCTCGACATTATTCTTACCGTGGGCAAAAAAGTAATCGACATAGATGATTCTGACCAGCGGACATTGATCACCTATCTGGAAAACAAGTTGATTCATTTCGGCTTTGAAACTCCCGGAATGGTTTATGTAAACGAAGACTGGCAATTGCACATAAATGAAAACCATATTAAAAATATCCGTGTGTGGCTGGAGTTGATCGAATATTCGCAGTCGGAGATGGAGAACCTGCTTTCCGCATTGATTGTTAACCTGAAGCTCGGTGGAATTTTTATCAGCGACACCGACCTTTTCCAGCGTGAAATTACCAAAATCCTGAATTCCAACATTGCCCCTTTTTATAAAAAGGTTAAACAACTGACCCGGATTTTTCCGGTTTATTTCAATGAAATTGGTGCCGAAGGGGAGATCAGGAAAGTTACCACCACCATGGACGAAATTTCTCATCGTGAAGATAAACTCATCCATTTTTTGCGGAAGCAGGTCCATACGGAAAGTAACAACACGCTCATCGATCTGGCCTACCGTATTTTTCAGTTTTGGTACGATGGCAAGCTGAAGAACCTGAAAGATGCCCTGCCGCAAAATGTGTATGATACCATCGACAAAAAAAGCCGGTGGTATGCCCCTGTCCATAAAATGACGCGGAAGTTGTGTTCTTTGAGCGGCCTTTCCCCACGCGAAGTCTTATCTCTTGAAGAACAGGATTTTGAGTCTTTGTTGGGGCAACTTCCCGAAAAAAACGAACAGGACATGGAACGATTGCGCGATATCCGTTTGTTGTATGCTTTTCTGAAAGAAAAGTATTCTTTTGAAACAGTGGATATTATCCATTTGCTGAAGCGTTATTCCTATATTCCCGACAAAGAGATAGAACGTCTGAGGGTAGCCCTTGATAAACAGGATATTGAAAGTTCGCTGAAACTGATCTACGGTTTTATGAATCATCTGAAAGAAATCATTTTTAACCCAAAACCGAGCCAGAGTTGGGAAAACATCTATCACAAAAGACATATTGCCATTGGTATTCCGTCGATGTACGGTGTTTACCGTGAGCCCAAATTCGAGGCGCTCGGCCTTACTTTCAGGTTGGAAAAAGTAGCTACCCGGCTGATGGAGAAAGTAGTTGAAAATATTAACCTGAACTATATTTCCGGTAAAACACTGAGTAATATTTATGTGATCCTCAACTATTTCAAAGAGGGACTCGCATTGGATGGAATTACCAACCAAAGTTTTAACTCAAACCTCCTCATGCTGAAATACAGCCTGGTTTCACAGAGTTTTTCTTTTCACCAGTTTATTAATATTTTTCAGTTTGTGGCTGATAATGTGAAAAAAACACTCATAAAATATTTTCTGAAGACTTATGAAATGCCGTTGAAAATCGTTATCCCGCAGCTGTTTGACAAAGACAACAAGTTGAAGGAAAAAGAGCGATGGGAACTGATCAACAAAGTATCTGAAGAGTTTTACCGCGATGCCATTGCAGAGGCATTCCTGATGCAGCCTTTGGACAATTTTGTATTGCGGATACTGGAATCGCTGCGCGACATGGCCGATAACCTGCCGCCCGACATGATCAAAGAGGTCATGTCGTATAATTCTGATTTGATCATTGCACGGCTGGCACATGCCAATCCTGATTTGGACAACCAGGTTTTTCTCGGCTCCAAGGCTTACCATTTGAAGATATTGCGCATGGCCGGTTTTCCTGTGCCACCGGGTTTTGTGATCACCACCGAGGTCTTCCGTCGTCATTCTGCCATTGTGGGCCATGCCGAGTTGCGCAAGGAGATGGATGAAATGATTATGCAACATTTAAACAAGGTGGAAAAAGTGGCGGGAAAGCAGTTTGGTAACCCCAAAAATCCATTGCTTTTATCAGTGCGTTCGGGAACAGCTATTTCCATGCCGGGGGCCATGGATACCATCCTG
>JALUYM010000382.1 GCA_027018745.1 Bacteroidales bacterium
GTTGAGGCCCGGGTGCCTTTTCTTGACAAGGAATTTTTAGATGTGGCCATGCGTATCAACCCGGAAGACAAACTGGTGAAGGATGGTAAAATGGAAAAACATATTTTGCGTGAGATTTTCGGTGACTATCTTCCCAAAGAAGTAGCCTGGCGGCAAAAAGAGCAGTTTTCGGATGGTGTGGGATACAACTGGATCGATACGCTAAAAGAAGTGGCTGCCGGACAGGTTACCGACCTGGAACTGGAGAAAGCATCCTACCGTTTTCCCATAAATACCCCCATGACCAAGGAAGCCTATTTTTACAGGACCATCTTCCATAATTATTTTCCGGGGGATGAAGCTGCTAAAACGGTTCCTGGTGGAAAATCGGTGGCATGCAGTACTCCCGAAGCCCTTGCATGGGATAAATCGCTTAATAATGTGATTGACCCTTCCGGCCGGGCGGTTCAAAAAGTTCATATAAAGTCGTACTAACGATGAAACGAACAAAAGAAACCAAAGGCCGGGATCAAACGATTGTCGGCCTTTTTTTTGAAAAAGAGGATAGGACGCGTTCTTAAAATGAAAAACAAAATAACAAATGCCATGCGTACATTAAACAAACCAAAACTAAAACTCGGGGAAGATGCCCTTGATTTTATTGATCTTTATCTTGCTTTGCAGCCCAAAGCCGAGAATTTTCTGCCACCTCACTACATGGACCTGCTAAAGAACTTTTACCGGCTTTGCCACGAAGAGCCTGAAGATCCTGCTTATCAACAAAAAGAGCTTCAGCGCCAGTTGCTTATGCTCAAAGAGGCATTTCCATCATACGGCGATGTGTCACTTATGTTGTTTCCGCACGAAGAGTCAAAAGCATTTCAATACCGTTCGCAGCTTGTAAAATTCCGCAGCCGGCTGGTCAATCTGATGGATACCGAGCTGATCAACGATGAAAAACAGGAACAAGCTAAAAAAGTGCTGGGTTTTCATGATTTTTCCATGGGGACACCTCCTTTTACCCAGGCAAACCTGAAATTCAGGTTTCGCATTTTACTGGGCGATGAGGTGACCACTTTGCGCCGGTTCAGGGAAGTGCTGGGCATATATGATGATCGTGAAAAATTACAATGGAACTATCTGATGGATGTGCTGGAGCAGATGGTGGTTCAAAGTGCCCATTATACAACGAGGGCCGAAAAAGCCGATTTTCTGGAAAGAATGTCACAAAGCACATTTTTCAAAGGATTGAACGGTCTGTTGAATACTGCCGTTAGCGGTAGTCCGGAAACAGTTATCCGGTTGTTGAAAGAAGAACTTTTTCACCCTTCTCAGGTAGTGGTGGTTGGTTATGAAAACGATGAACAGCTTTACCAAAAGATTTGTGAAAATAACACGGCTATTTTTGCCATCAAAGTGAAGTCCTTGACGCATAACCCCTTTGGCGACCGTAAATGGTTCCCTTTTTTGAGCCGGATGATTTTTGTGGACGACTCGCCGGTAGCTGTTCGGACCAATATCAGTTTGGTTTTCAGTTTCCACAATAAAATTATTCAAAGTCTGGACAAGGTTCATACAAAAAAGCTGGGCGCTTTGGCCAACAGCCAGATGAATTTGCGGCTGATCCTTGAAAAGGTGAGCGATGGCAACCTGCAGAAATTTAAAAGGCGGATCGATGACAAGATCGTTTCATACGAAAAAGAGCTGGAGCAGCTCAAACTGGAACAGCTCGGGGTGATGGACAGCCCTGAAAAAAACCTGAGCCTGTTCAAATTCGATGAATTTTCACGACAGATCATCAAAGACAGATATGCGCTTACCAAACTAAGCAATTACCTCGATGTCATCATTCGCTGTTCCGACGGCAACAAGCAAAAACAACTAAATAAGGCATTGATAGAGTCTTTCGAAGATCGAACGCTGAAATATTTTTATTCAGGCACCAGGAAACTGCACATCGCCACAGTAGTGGAAGGCGGCGGCCGGAATCAGATCAAAACTTATGGTGATTATCTGTTGCAACGCAAACTCAAGCCCATTAATAAAGAAATTGTAAACCGCTGCCGGGTGATCCTTGATCTGTATCCTGACACTTATCAGCGTACGCTGAAAAACCATTTTCATAAAAACTTTGGCATCAACCTGTTTCTTGAGAAATACAAACAATATCTTGTCAAAGCTGAAAATGAAGCTGATAACGAAGGACGCCTGAAAAATGTACTCATTGACCTTGGAGTCCTCAATAAATACAATGCGCTTTCTCCTTCGGAACAACAGACCATTAAAGAATTCATCAGTAATCTTTCCAATTTGAAAAAGACTTCCATATCGGACGATGTGCAAATGATCATCCGGGATGTGTTGTTTGGTAAAGAAGACAAAGTACTGAAGCCCTACATTCTTTTCAACAAGTATTCATCATGGGAATATCTCGACCTTTTTCCCACCGACCGTTTCGACATCAATCCGTTCGATCTGGAAATCGGCATTACCCCCGAAGGCCGTATTGATTTTGATCGGCTTACGTTGCGCCTTGAACGGATGAAAAACACTTTTCAAATTTTTGATGAAACCGGCAATCTCTGGGACCGTTTCTGTGAAAACCTTACCATCGTCATTAACGATCCGGCCAACCCGTCGGGTTATTCTGATTTCAACAACCCGTCGTTGCTTGAATTTCTGAAATTCATCAGTACCAGCAAGATTACACTCTTTCTGGATGAAGCTTACAACGACACGGTAAAAACAGATGATCCCAATGAACCCAAATGGCGTACCATTTCGCGGTATGTAATGGACAACCTCGACCAGAAATATGCGCGGTTGAACATGGTTTCGTCTATTTCGACGACCAAAAACCTGGGCGCTACAGGTGACCGGCTGGGTTCTATTGTGGCTACACCGGCCAAAAAAGAGGTTATAGAATTTGCCCGCAGGAAAAATAACCGTGAAACAGGCAATACCAACTCGCTTTACATGCTGGTAAATGTGCTGGAAACAGCCCAGCAGGCAAAACGTATCAAGAATATCCTGGAAGAGAAAATGCCGCGAAACGCCTCCCGGCATAAAATTAAACGAATCATAGAGCAATATATTATTGAAACATGCACGGGACAAAACGGGGACAAAAAAGGAAGACACAGCTTACTGAAAAGTTCTTTTGAAGGCAGTCCGCTTCATCTTTTCCTGCTGAACGAGCTGGTGGCCATTGACAAGCTGAACATGCTGGAGCTGCCCGATGATTTCAAATACAAAGACGAACCGTTTTTTGCCTACTACCAAAAACAGTTGGTTAGTGCACTGAACGGTTTCCGTGTTAACAAAAACTTCCGTAATGAATCATTGAAACGGCTGGAGATAGGGAAAGAAACTGCGAGGGAACTTTTGAAAGGTGAAGCCGGTAACTATGCCCGGGTAGTGGCTTCGGATGGTTCTTTTTTGTTTAATATCCAATTAAAACAGTTTTTCTCGTATCAGGATCTGGAAAAGTTTACCAAAAAACTGGCTGAGCAACGGGGTATTGCTGCCATCCCTTATCAAACCGGGTTTTTACGCTTCTCGTTGGGTGATTATCTCGAAGGAACAGAAGCTTCGTATGATGTTTTCCGCAAGGAGATAAGAAATGCACTGGAAATCGTTTTGAAATACTGGAAAGAATTTTATGAAGCAAAAAATGATCCGGAGAAAAAGGAATACAGTACCGATGAATTACTGGATGAAATTTTTGCACTGCCTTCTGAACGGGCTTTCATTGATCAGGTGCTTGAAGATTTCTATCTTATTCGCGAACTAAAGAAAAAACCTTTGCAGACGCTTCTTATCAGCAACCGTTGGACGCTGTATCACGCTGCTCCGGTTGTCAGTGGCGTCAGCACCCATTCTATTGACAATTCCGATAACGCTGTTATTGAGTTTACGGAAGAGCTCGGCCGTTGTGCCACGCTTCCCGAATTTATTCAAAGTACCGCGTTTACCTCTATTTACGAAAACCT
Organism: Bacteroidales bacterium; assembly: GCA_027018745.1. Lineage (GTDB taxonomy): Bacteria > Bacteroidota > Bacteroidia > Bacteroidales > F082 > Sulfidibacterium. Next base: position 3,972 of record JALUYM010000382.1, read on the forward strand.
GTTGCCACAGGTGTATCAAAAGATTCCGGCCATTAAACATTGGCCTTTTAGCAAGGTGCTGGCCTTTTTCGGTAAATCTACTTTGCTGAAATACATTGCCAACAAACTCAATTATGAACCAAATTATTATGTTCTGGATGCCCCTGATGAAGCGTTGATCATGGCCGAAATATTGCTTGAAATGGAACATCTGCTGTTTTCGCCGTCTAAAACAAAAATTATTGCCCTCCGCAGTCATGGCGATCATTATGCCGATATTGCGCGTATGGAAGGCCAAAACCGGCTTCTGAGAAAATTCATTCAGGAGTTGATGCTTCATTTCAACCTTCCCTTTGAAAACGATCCTTCAGCTCCTTCGATGCTGGAGCTTTTTCAAACCATTTTGGAAAAACTCGAAGAGATTAGCGGTATTGGTCCTGATCAGCTCGATCCGGATATTGCCCTGAAAAATCTGGGAGATGAAATTTACCGGGCTTTTGAAGACAAAGGCCTGGTGTTGGGCAAAAAACTTTTTGGTGATATTGAAAGCAAAATCCACGAACAGGTTCATGCAGCAGGATTAACGGCTGCGCAACGTATTGTCTATCTCTATCTGATAAAAGAAAAAAGTGCTTTTAAGGATAACCTTTTGGCTGTTTTCTTAATGTATCAGGAGAAAGTAGATGCACTACAGCATGACAGGGAAGCCGAAGCGCTTATCAATGATTTTTTGTACCGGGCCTTGCCGGGCGAATGGCCTTTACTTTGGAACGGGGTGATACAAACCGGAAACCAGAAAGTCCCTTTTGAAAATGTCCATCAGGAAACCCGCTGGTTTGTATTGTTCCTTATTAAGCTGATGAACAGCATCAAAGCCAACGAGCATTATTATCCTTATGTGCATTCTGTTATGCGGCTTTCTGAAGTCGTTTTCCGAAAACAAAATTCTGCCATCAACGAAATGGCACAACATGGCATTAGTGTTTACGAACATTTTGACACCAAACAACATGTTCTGGCAATAAAAGGCGAAAAATCTTTGATGTGGATCCCGCAAATGCTTTCGCAATGTGGAGTGATTGGTACGGAACAAAATATACAGTCCCATACACGCATTGTTACTGATTCCAAAAAACGGGAGTTTCCTTATCACCGTCTCGACCGGTTGCATGGTGAGAAAAACAAGCAGGAGAAAATTGCCGCTTTGGCGCAGAGAAATTCTAACGAATATATTAAAGTGTTGGATACCAGGCCTATGCCTGCCTTTTTCATGAACCGGGTACAGCAGTTTATCGGAAACATGGATGCCGGTGATTACCGTTGTAAAATATTCAACGGGGGGCTGGTGAACGAACTGTTTGTTTTCCACAAATCTTACATGAAATATCTCGCCGACAATCTGCGACTGATGCAGCGACAGGAAACCACATTGGAAGAAATTCAAAATTTTATTCCGGATACAATCTGTTTTTACGGTTTTCCTGAAAAGCTCATCTCTTTCCCGCAGATTGGCTATTTTGATATTCCCGGTCCGCGCGGTAACATCAAAACTATTGTAACACCTTTACGTAAGGAAGTGGATTATTTTGGGAACATCAAAAAACCGCGCCTGACGGTTATGAACGAAAAAATCAAAGAAATGGGCGGTATTCCCGTTCATGGTTCCATGTTTGCCGTGGAAGAAGAAGATGGTGCCGTTTTTGTAGTACAGATCAGTGGCGACAGTGGCGTGGGAAAATCTGAAATGCTCGCGGCCATGATGCTGAAATGGATGCGAAAAAACCTTACCGGTGTGCGTTCCCTGAAAATGATAGCCGGAGACATGTTGCACCTTTTTCCCGATGAGCAGGGAAATCTTTACGGTATTGGCACAGAAGAAGGTGATTTCAGCCGGGTGACCGATTTCGATCCCGATTACATCAAGTATTATTACACGCTGTTTGAAAGTGCCTCTGATTCCAATGTGGAAGACCTGAACTCGCGTAGTACCATCAGTGGATTGTGCGATGTGAGCATGCCGTTTAAGATTGATATCATGCTCACCGCCAGTAATTTTGCCCGCGAAGAAGCCGGTATTACCCGCTATGAAAATCCGGAAAATTTTATTCTTTACCGCAACTCGCACGGAGAGCGGATGGAAAAAGCCACCAGCGGCGACAACCCGCATTTCCAACGGACGTTGCTGCGTTATACCGGCGACAAGAATATCGTTGATGTAATGGATCGCCATGGCGCATACATAGATGATGTACTGGATTGGGAATATGATGACTTTTCCGGCCGGTATTACCTCTGTTCTTCTTACAAAATGATCGATCAGATCAACATAGAAGAAATTGTGAACAATATTTTTGCCGGAAAGGCTTTCTGCATTGGGGACAAAGAGTGGACTATTATAAAGGTTGATTTTGACATTATTAAAAATCGCTTTGTTGCCCGTATTGCCCATGAGGAAGAGGAAAACCAGCAAATTATTGATCGCAGCCTGTTCAATACTTTGTTCAATTCGCTGGCCAGTACGCCTGCCGGGCAGCCATTTGTAGCTGAAGAAGGTGAATTTGAAAGCAAAAAACATCTCATCGGAGCTTTGAAAAACGGACAAGGCAAAAAAGTACAGCTTGGTATCCTTTCCACTGATCTTGGGAGGAAGGGCAAGGAGATTACCGGACCGCAAATGGCTGCTGAAGACATGCGGCGGCTCATTCGTGAAGTGCGCAATAAACGTCCTGATATCAACGAAAATAAAAACCGGGTGAAGCAACTTGTGCGCGAAAAATATGGACTCATTATGGGAGAAAATGCAGAAATTGACCGTTATAATTTTTGGCTGTGGCAAATGGAAGAGATGCGTAAAGCCAGTTTGGTACGTGTTGATAACCAGCAGGAAAAGATTGATTTGTCGAACCTGAAAAGCCGGCTTGACAGCCACCGTACTTTTCAGCCTTTGCTGGTAACACCCAATATGAACCGCGAGATTTCGGCCATGAGCGAAACTTACAAACAGCTGTTGCAGCTGCCGCACATGGATAAGTTGGTGCAGTCGTTCCTATTGGAAGCCGGTAAAGTATATAAGGTTGACAATTACAACCGCGAAATACAGGTTAACAATGTGATTTTACAGCTGCTTTTGCTGAAACATCACATTTTGAGTGACGACCTCAGCAAAGGCCGGCTGATGCACAAAACCGACCGCGAAACCCTTGCTGCCGCTAAGCAGGCCGCACTGGAAATTTTGA
>JALUYM010000383.1 GCA_027018745.1 Bacteroidales bacterium
GACAAACGTACTTCATTGTTTATCCAGAAACCGATTGTTCCCGCCTGAATGCTGAAAATGGATTTTTCCACACGGGCTACGGCGGTCGAATCCGGTTTGACGGCCTGCCCACGGGAAACAACCGACAAACTGCAAACAAGCAACAACAATAAAGCCTTCTTTATGTTACTACCTGATTTAAACATGATATAATACCTTTTTTATCTGTTTATAATTTTACGATTAACGGTTAACTAATGCGTTAATTTTTTGTCCACGAATTACACAAATTGCACGGATTTTTGTTTTTCGCCAGCGAAAAACTTTCGTGTAATCCGTGCAATTCGTTGACGATATTTTGCCGATTATCTTTTTTATGTGTGCCAAGTTTATTTGGTATGGAGGTTTCGTTTTTAAAAAATAATTTCCATCCCGTTACTTATTTCTTTTTCCTCCATAACGATTAAAACCGGTAACCGGCACCAGTCCGAATGGTTATGCCCCAATTATCATTGGTATTGTACTCGGTAATTTGTTTTCCTGTTTTATCTTTGTAAACCGTTTTGTAAGCAACAAATTCGGGAATAAAAAAATTAAAAAGCCCTTGAAATGAGATAAAAAAATGCCCCAAGTTAATTCCTGCGTTAATACCCACATTCGGGGCTATGTAAAAAGTTTTTTTTATTTGGGAATCCACACTGATGACATTATCGGGCAGAAAAACGGATGTTGTAAAGGCTATCGGAAAATTAAAATTGAGTCCGGCCGAATAGCCCAAAAACAATGTTGTTTCCTTGCTGTTACCGAAAATATCCCCGTTAAACTCAACAGGCACGTAAAATGAAACCAACAAACCTGAATTTAAATATGCTCCGGTCCTCAAACTAAACGAATGGTTTTTAAAAGCCCGTTCATAAAAAAGTCCGAAACTACCGCCCGTACTTTTTATATCGGCATTGTATTTGTTTCCGGGCAAATTATATTTGGGCGATTTAACCATGTAAGGGCTGTAAAAGTCAAACCCGATTTTGTTTAAATAAGTTTGTGCCGGCAAAGCAGGGGCCAGCAAAAAGAAGGCAAACACAAATATTACACTCTTTTTCATATCGTTCAACCTTTAAGTTTTTTCCTGTTTTGCTTTGGCCATAGAAGTCCGCTGGGCAGTAACAGGTTTCCGGTCGGTTTCTTTTGCAAAGCAAAAGAAAAAAAAACGCAAAAACAAAGTTTTTGAAAGGTTTTTTTCGAATTTAACTTATGCGGATTCGATAAATATCTTATCAGTAATCGCTTTACAACATCATTCCAAACAAGCATACAAACGATTTCGGGCGTGGGCGCCCGAAACGGCATGCAGGGACACCCGAAACGGTTTGGTATAAAGAGGGATAGCACAAGCGAACGCTTGCGCCAAGGTAGAAGCTTGCACCGGGATAGTTGGGTTAAGAACGCCCTCCGGTAAACACTAAGCTTTCCACAATTCCAGTAACGTAATCTCCGGCAAAATACCAATGCGGCCCGGATAACCGATGGAACCCAGCCCGCGGTTGACATAAATCTTGCGGCCGGAAGCTTTGTCGGTGTACAACCCTGCCCATTCCTTGTACATGTATTGCGCCGGGCTCCATTTAAAATCTTTCGACTCAATGCCAAACTGAAATCCGTGAGTATGACCGGAGAGTGTTAAATCCATATCGAAATTTTCAGGAATCACCACATGGTCCCAATGCGACGGGTCGTGCGACATCAACAGTTTAAATATATCCGGCTCCAATCCTGCCGCAGCTTTTTTCAGGTTACCTCTTTTGGGAAAACGCGGATGAGCCCCCCAATCTTCTACCCCTACCAATGCAAACTGTTGATTACCGCGGGTAAATTTCACATGCCGGTTGTTGAGCAGTTTCCAGCCCAGACGTTTGTATAATGCATACAACTGATTCATATTATGTTGTTTGGCTGCTTTACTGGGCCAGTTCACATAATCACCGTAATCGTGATTTCCCAGTGTGACGTAGACACCCATAGGAGCCGTGATCTTCCGGAGGTTTCTTTCAAAACGAAAGGCTTCCCTTGTAGCAAAATTAACAAGGTCTCCCGTAAACAAAACCAAATCCGGTTTGAGCATAGTAATCCGTTTTATGGCTTCATCCAAAGGGTTTTCCGATTTCCAGGTTCCCAAATGCAAGTCTGAGATCTGAACAATCCGCAGACCGTCAAAAGCTTTTGGTAACCGGTCGAAATGAAGTTTTTCATGAACCACATTAAACTCATAGACCCACTTGAACATACCCGTCAACATGGTGCCCAGTACCAAACCTCCTGTCAGATATCCCATGTATTGTAAAAACTTGCTCCGGGTAATACCTTCTTTTTGCCGGATAAGTCCTTTTCGCTGACCGCTGTTCGCCATAACAGGCACTTTCTGAATTACCCGCCACATATCTGCTATCAGTAAAAAAATTAACGGGAACATCTTGGCAGTATAAAAAACCAGGATAAACCCCACCCAGTATGTCCTGAAAGTATCGTTCCAATATTGAAAAGGCCGGAAAACCGTTCCGACAATAAGTACCCCGACCATAATAAGGGGCAACCAAAAAAGAAATGATATAAAATATTTATGCCAGAAGCGATAATTGAAAATCGTTTTTCGCAAGGCAGACCAAAGGTATAAATCTGCAAAAAAAAGAACAATCAAAAGCAGATACATGCTTTTGTATAATGGGAACTGGTGTGCCATTATAAAATAACCGGCAACAATCAGGATAAATCCCGCCAAAGAAGCTGTTATAGAATTAAATACTTTGATGATAAAAAATTTTAGTCGTTCCTGATATTATGTTCACGAATATAGTTTACCAATCCACGGGCTTTAAAAATCCCCATCAGTTTTTCAGGCAAAGGAGAAAAATGAAAAACCCGGTCATTTATTTTCACCTCGCCCGCTTTAAAATCGATGCTAACCGTATCGCCCGGTTTGTAGGCATCCACCGCTTCGGGCAGCAAAATAATGGGAAGTCCCTGGTTGACCGACGAACGGTAGAAAATCCGGTTCACCGATTTACAGATCACCGCCTGTACGCTGGCGTACGACAAGCCCACAGCCGGGTGCTCGCGCGAGCTGCCGCAACCGAAATTACTGCCCGCCACAAGAATATCGCCTTTTTGTACGCGCTCCGAAAAATGGACATCGAATCCTTTGAACAAGTGCGGCATAATTTTTTCCGGTTCCGAACTCAAAACGCTGTACGTCAGGTTTCCGGCAAACATCTGGTCGGTGTTCAGGTCGTTCACATCGGCATAGTTCCACACGCCGTTGATGCGACGGTTATCGTTTTCGGCAATGGTCACCGTATTCATTTGTTCCACCGAATAGGGAAACTTCTCGTCGGTTTCTATCCCGCGCGGGTCGGTGATTTCACCTGCCAGCGCCGAAACAGCCACCGTGGCAGGCGAAGCCAGGTAAATGGAAGCTTCCTTGTTGCCCATACGTCCTTTAAAATTGCGGTTGGCCGTGGAAATTACATTGTAACCGTCTGCCGGAATGCCCTGCCCTGTTCCAAGGCACGGACCACATGATGCCGACAAAACATTGGCCCCGGCGTTCAGAAAAATTTCAATCAAACCTTCTTTCACAGCCTGCAGGTATATTTTCTGCGAAGCCGGCACAATCACCATTTGAAAATCCTGCGGCAGCTTTTTGCCTCTCATGATTTTTGCTGCCACCCGCAAATCTTCCAGCCGGCCGTTGGTACAGGTACCCACCATGGCTTCCTGCAGTTTGGTACCCCGCACTTCGGCCACCGCTTTCACATTGTCTACCTGGTGCGGCGCCGCCACCACCGGAAAAAGTTCCGACAAATCGATTTCAATCTCTTTGGCATACACCGCATCGGCATCCGCCCATACGCCTTCGCCCGCATAGCTGTCGCCCAGGTAATCTTTCAACAGCTCATCCATGGGGAAAACGGCGTTTTTGGCCCCCATTTCCGAAGCCAGGTTGGCCAGCGTCATGCGCTGCGACACCGTCAGGTTACGAACGCCCTCGCCGTGGTATTCAATGGACATGTAATCCGCACCGCGGGCACCGATCATCCCGATAATCCACAGCGAAATATCCTTGGCATACACACCCGGCTTCAGCTTGCCGTGCAACGTAATTTTCAGCGATTCAGGCACACGGAACCACGTTTCGCCCTGCCGCCACAACCCGGCCGTTTCCGTCCGGTCGATGCCCGCAGCAAAAGCATTAAAAGCCCCGGCCGTGCAGGTATGGCTGTCGCTGCCCACAATCAGCATGCCCGGTTTGGCATAATCCGCCATAATCTGGTGGCAAATCCCTTTACCGGCATCATGAAATTTGGTCACGCCCTGTTCATGCACAATGTCGCGGATTTTCTGATACTGGTTGGCCAGTTTGGCCGAAGTCGGCGGCGCGTTATGGTCCAGCACTATCAGCAGTTGTTCAGGATATTTCACCTTCTCGCCGTTCATTTTTCGGAACGTGTTGTAAATGGAAGCCGTATTGTCGTGCGACAGGATAATGTCCGGTTTTTTAAAAACAATGCGGCCCGTTTCGGCGCCCAAAATCTTTTCTGCAAAGGTTTTTCCACTCATAGCCTGCGGTTTTTCGTATTTTTTCGTGAGGTGATAATTCAAACAATAATTGACCAATCTTTCCAATTTTGCCTGCAAAGATACAAGCTTTTGATACACGTGATTTTAAGAAAGGTGATTTTTTGGGTGGCTGCGGTTGCGGCCCGCCAGGCCGGCGCCAACCTGTCGGGCTGTCCGCTCACAGTCCTCCGGTCGCAGCGGCGTTGCCTAAGCGTTTGCGGGGGCTTCCGTTGGTCGCCCCGCCTCCGCAAGGCGCCGTTCCGCTGCGCCCGTCCGGGCTGCCCGCTTCCATCCCGGCCACAGGACTGACCCCGCTTCGGGCGTCCACGCCCGAAGTCTAACCCAACCTGTCGCTTATTCTGATTTGCTTGCCCGCCCGCATAAATGGCAAAGGCGACAAATCCTAACCAGCCGAATTTTTTTGCCAACGAAATTTGCAAATTACAAATATGAAAAATAAATCCGCTCTCGTTGCAAACGCGGGCGAGAAGAAGCGAGCAGATCTTTCTACCTTACATAAATTTTGGCATTACCAGTAAAATCCCGGTTATTACTTGTGGTATCGTCAAAAAATTCTATCTTTATTTTGTTGTCTGTCAACATTTGCACTATCAAAAGCCCTTCCCGCAAACTGTGATATCCATCAAATTCGCCAGTATCAAAAAGTTTATACGTTGTCTTCCCATCGGCAGGTGTGACATCTTCAAATTTCGGTGCATTATCCTGAACGTAAAACACTTTAGTCCCGTTATAATGGACAGCTCCCTTTACCGAAGTAAAAAAGCTGTCGTTTCCAATGGAAATGACCATTTTTGAAGGATCGTAATTTCCGTACACAAAAGAGACAAAATAACTGTCAAAGTTTGGTGTTTTCATTGGATCGCGCGGCGCTTTCTCGGCTATCCAGTTGCCGCTTAATGTTCCGGGTACATCGTAACAAATCTTTCCATCTTTGTCCGATCCCAGGCGTCTTACTTTGGCATACAATGCCTCCCGGATATCTTTCGGGAAATGTTTAATGGGAGAATCGCAATGAAGGGATGACAGCCCGTATAGTGCTGCATCAATAAATGGCTGGTGGATAGTTTTTACCATGGCACCCATGTCAAAACCCGAGACATTGGCTACCGGAAGGATCCCTAACCGTTGACCGGCAGATATTTTATCACCAATTTGAATATCTTTGTCAAGAATAAGGTGCATAAAATAATAAGAAGCTGTATTGGTTACCCCAATCGTTATACGATTATCATGTACCCCATTCCCTTCATCAAAAGTAAACTCATCAAGGACTTTTCCTGAGGCCGGAGCATAAAGAACAGTACCGGGTGGAACATTCACAAAGTACATGTGATCAGAAGGACGGGTATGCCCGGGAGGATTCAAATGGCCCAAAGGCATGATATATCCTACTTTTGCAGTGTCAACAGGCAAATGCGAAAAAATCATCTGGCCTGAGGGTAGCGAAGCATCAAAACACCTGTCTTCATTGGAAATATCATTATCTTTCTTACAAGCAGATAAAGACAATAAAGTACTAAAAATCAACAAGAATAAATAAACGTTTTTCATTTTATCAGGATTATTGGTTACGGTCAAATTTAACAATATTTTCTGAAAAATTCAAGAAAATGAATCACGACCAAATAGATAAAGTAATGGTATTCACCCTGTCCTCCTCCGTCGTATTTTAAAAATGAGCCTTCCTCTCCTCCGCGTATGCAACGCGGAGGTATCTACGCATTAACACATTACAAATGTGAAAATAAATCCTCCCGCGTTGCAAACGCGGGCGAGGAAAAGTATACCAGCATCACTTCGGGCGTCCACGCATCGTTTCGATCCACCAAGCATTGCTTCGGGTGTCCCCGCCCGAAGAGTATTTACCGTCGCTCATTCGAATTTGTAATCCGAATGCATTGAGAAACAAGGATTTTAAATCCTTTTGCCCTTAAAGGTCGGGATTTGCAATCCCGACCAGCCAGGATGCTTAAAAATCTTCCATATAACCCCCGCTTCGGGCGTCCCCGCCCGAAGCGTATTTACCCCTGCCCCTCCATCAACCCCATCAACGCAACAAATTTTTCTCGGTAAAGCTTCCGGAGAAATTCCATCTCTTCTTCCGAAAACCGGACTATGGCCGTGTTCAGCCGGGCCTGTTCCGGCGTTTTAATGCCCGGGATTACAGTAGATATTTCTTTGTATCCGAAGATATAACCCAGCGCAAAAGCTGTTTTGGAAACGTTTTTTTCCTCCGCTTTTTCCCAAACGGGTTCCAGCGCATCCAGCAACTTTGCCAACAAGGGTGGCGGCAGGCGAAAAGCGCGGTGGTCATCTTTTTCAAAACGGGTTTCTTTGGTAAACTTTCCGGTGAGCAAACCGAATTGCAACGGCATACGGGCAATAATGCCGTAACCGGAAGCATGGGCTTTTTGTATTACCGGAAGCCCCCTTTGGTTAATAATGTTGAAAACAACCTGAAAACCATAACCTAAATGACTTTTCATCAGAAATTCGGCCTCCGGTCCGGGATAAAAAGTGTTCAGCGACAAGCCCCAGTACCGGATCTTTCCCTCTTGTTGCAACTGTT
>JALUYM010000384.1 GCA_027018745.1 Bacteroidales bacterium
CTACCTGAAAATTCGGTATGATCCAGGCTGCCAGTTGAATGATAAAAGCATTGATAACCAGTAGAAAAAGCCCGAGTGTAAGAATGGTAATAGGAAGGGTTATGATCAACATAAAGGGATAGACCAGAAAGTTCAGAACGGCCAGTACTACAGCTACCAGGCTGGCTGTCCAGAAAGAAGAACCTTTTATGCGAATGCCGGGCAGCAGGGCGCCGATGATTAAAATGGATACAACTGTACTTAGAAATTTCAAGATGGAGTACATCATAGTCTTATTGCTTAATAAAAATTAATGCCCATTAAAAAATCAAAAGTTTGTGCCTTTCTGCTGAGAGCATATGACCAACGCAAGCCAAGAGATACGTTGGGAAAGAAACTCAGAAAATTCCAGTCGGTGTACAATTCCAGACCTGCACTGGAATAATCGGTAATGGCACTGTTGGTTTCCCCCCGCATAAAATCGTAAAAAGCATGGGCATAGATGCGTTTCAGGTACATAACACCTTGCCAGTCCATATCAGGATAGGCTATGGGGAAAGCATAATCGGTTTTGATAATGGTTGACCGCTCTTCAAAGATATTATTATAACCACGGGGAATAGCCACTAATCGGCTGAAGTTGTAACTTCCCTGGTCAAAATTGTCGTATCCCAGATATACGGCCAAACCCTGGTGGCGGAAAAACCCCGGAAAATATAAATGACCTTGTACAGCAAACTGGCTGCTGGGATGATCTAAAAAGGGCGTGTTTTCAAAATCAACCTGAATGTCCTGCCCCCATTTTGGAAAAATGTCTTTGGGAGAACGTTTGTATTGGTTGTAGGCATAAAATTCATATTGCATGGTCGTAATATGGTTTTGCTTGAATTTATAAGCAGAACCAGTCCCCATTTTCAAAAATTTTTCTGTAAAGCCGATATAAGGCTGTAATCCGTTTATCCATTTACTGTGCGTAAAGTTTAACGGTACACTGACATTGGCAGTAAGGTTGGTCTCGTGCCAGAAAAGCTTGTGTAAATTTCCTTTGTTATCCGAAAGATATTGACGACGGTTACCATAAGTTACCTGAAGGCCCAGCGCAGGGTACCATCCAAGATATTGCATACCAAAGTTGAATTTTCCGGTACGTTCATTCAAATTGTAACTCCAACCCAGCATGGTAACAGCCGTGCTCAATATATTTTGCGAAAGAAGCATAAATCCCGGTTTGACCGTGTAATTGTTCAAATCTAAAGAAAGCGGGGCCCATGAGTGGGGATTGAAAAGATGGCCCAGCCGACTGTACTTTTTCTCGGGATATTTTTTGTCAGGAACAATGGAATCGTCAAGGTTAAAGGTGTTTTTTCCACGTAATTTATCAACAAGATATGTGTAATGCATGGTGGAAACATCAACAGGTTTTAAATCAGCCGGTTTGAAAATTATGTGAGCCGGTTTATAGCCAATGGCTGTATACCTGCTAAAATACAGTTTTCTGCCATTGGGGGAAAAAGCAGCATCAACAGCTCCGAAACGGCTGTTGAAAACACGGAAAGTTTTGCCGGTGGGCACATTCACTGCGTATAGATTATCTTTGCCTTCATAAGTGCCGGTGTAAACCACATAATGGCCATACATTACAGGCCATTTGATTTCCGTATAAGAAAAGGGAAGGAGCAATCTCGAAGTCATAGTAGCGGTATTTAGCAGAAGAATGGATTTTCCTTTGTTTCCCAATACTGTAACCACAACATTTTTTCCGTTTGCCGACCAATGAGGTGTCATAAAAAACAGATTGTCGGCAGTATGAAACTCTTTTAGTCTTTTCCCGGTGGCAACGCTCAGAAAGTCGAGATAATAATTTTCTTTCATGTCTACCCTGACGGCCACAATGGTTTTACCGTCAGGCGACAGTGCCGGGGCAAAGTAACGGCTGCGCCGTGTAAGCTGTTTTAATTTTTTGGTTTTATAATTATAAAGTTTAATGACAGAATAATCACGGTTAGACCAACGGGGATCAAAAGCAGTTTCATTCCAGCAAATCAGGCTGTCGTTGGCCGAAAGTGATTCTTTAAAATCGAAACCGGGTGTAAATAACCGGGTAATATTTCCCTTTGGACTGATCTTTACAAAACGGTGTATGTCATCAATGGAAGTTTTTTCTGCAATGATGCTGCCATTAGGCAATACCTGAGGAAATAAGTAACTGGTGTAAAACCGGTTGTATGGAATATTTCCCAAAAAGTGCCCGGATGCTTGGTCTTGTGCCTGCCATTGGCTTTTCAGTGTATTCATGGTAACATGGTAGAATTTTACTTTGTTGTTGCCGGTATTTTTTTTCAACCGGTGGGTAAAAGGGATGAGGGTGTAACCTTTTCGGGCAACCTGGTTTAAAACGTCATTCCAAAGAGTTGTGCCGTACTTTTTTATGCCCTGTGAAACCAGTTGATAACCAAGTGTGTAATGATCGGGCACAAAATTACGGAACGAACCGAACTGTGCTTTGTCGTAACCGTAGATCTTTTTGTCAAGGACCTGTGCTTTTAACGGGTACATGAATTTCGGAATCCTTCCCCGCCCGCTGTTGCTGTGGACAGTTTCGCTCCACACTGCATCGCCTTCGATAAACCACTGGGGCAGGTAAAGCCCGAAAAGAGCCGCTGTTCCCTGATCGCCCAGCAGGTAGTACATGAAATTGCCAAAGCCCTGGTGCATTTTGTCCATTTGTACGGCATGACGAAACTCGTGCAGTGTAAGTTGTTTTTGCCATTCCTGTGGGTAAATGTTTTGTGAAGGCATTTCGAAAAAATCGGCATGGAATGGTGCCGGCGAAACCATGGCGTTGGAAGTGGCAGACTGATTGTGCAGCACAATGTTCAACCGTCGCAGTTTTGCATGGTACGGTGTATTGATGTAAGGGGCCGATAACTGCAGCAGATTCATGTAATAGTTGGCAATTTTATTATATCCTTCCGGAAATATCAGCCGGAAATCTTTTGTCTTGATCTGCATCCATTTAACAGAAGCAGGATCTTGTCCGGTAAGGTAATATTGTGTGCGTGCCTGTTTTGGCAAGAATAAAATAACTACTGACAGCAACACAGGAAGAAACCATAGCTTTTTCATGATTCAAAGATAAAAAGATTCCGATAGTTCAATGAAAAGCTTGAACAATGGTTTAATGCTATTTCTCCAGTTCAAGTATCTCCGCCGATTTTCCCTGCAGCTTCATTTCTTTTCCGAAAGAGAATGTATTGTCATTTATAACATTCCTGGCTTTTGAAAAACCGTTTAAATCTTCCGCAAAGCGGGTAAGGTTAACCATTACCGGTTTTTCATTGTTGTTCAGCATTACCATTACTTTTTTCCCTTCGTAGGAGCGGAAATAGACATATACACCGTTTTCAACAATATAATGGGTAAGTTTTCCGAATTGTACTGTTTTGTTGCTTTTGCGCCAGTTCAGCAGTTTCCTTAAATAGTTAAAAGCATTGTTTTGTTCGGGTGTTCTTCCCTGAGGGGTAAAAGCGTTTATTTTGTCGCCTGGCCAGCCGCCGGGAAAATCTTTCCGGATATTACCGTCACCTTTGGCTTTTTCTCCTGTCATAAGAATTTCGTCTCCATAATAAATTTCTGGAATGCCGCGGGTGGTCAACAAAAAAGCCATGGCCATTTTCCAGCTTTTCAGGTTTTCGTGTAAAGAAGAGAAAATACGTTCGGTATCATGGTTGTCGGCAAAAATGCACAGTTTCATAGGATCGCTATACACAAAATCCTGTGAAAGCACTTCATAAAGACGTGCTAATCCGGTATCCCAACCCGGTTTTTCATTAAAAGCTTTGTTTATGGCATACATCAGTGGAAAATCGAAAACATTGGTCAGGTGAGAATGGTAGCCATCTTTGTTACGGTTGTTTTCAAGCCAGTAGGCCACAGTGGCCGGATAAGAAAACCAGGTTTCGCCTACCACATTAAAATGCGGGTATTCCTCCAAAATACGTTGCATCCATTTAGCCATAAAATTTTTGTACGGATAAGGATAAGTGTCCTGTCGGATACCGTCCAGGCCGGCATACTCTATCCACCATATACTGTTTTGTATCAGGTAATTGGCAACCAGTGGATTGTTTTGGTTCAGGTCTGCCATGCTGGTATCGAACCAACCGGCCACCATGTGACGGTAGTCGTATTGCGAAGCGTGCGGATCGGAAACGACGCCACCGTGGTAATTGGAACGGGTAAACTTCGGCCACTCATTGTACCAGTCGGGGGTAGGCAGGTCATTTTTCCAGAAATAATTGGTACCGCAGTGGTTAAAAACCATGTCCTGAATGACTTTCAGCCCTTTTTGATGCGCCTCTTTTACCAGGTTTTTGTAATCACGGTTGGTACCGAAACGAGGATCCACTTTGTAATAATCGGTTTGGGCATAACCATGATAAGAATAAGTTGGCATGTTGTCTTCCATCAAAGGAGTACACCAAATAGTGGTAATACCCAAGTTTTTCAGGTAATTGAGGTGTTCTTCAATGCCTTTTATGTCGCCACCGTGCCGTCCGTTGGGATTGCTGCGGTTGACTTTCTCAAGCATCCCGGGCATATTGTCGTTAGTGGTATCCCCGTTGGCAAACCGGTCGGGCATGATGAGATAAATGACATCCGAACTGTTAAAACCCTGATGCAACCTGGGGTTTTTATCTCTTTTGTTGAGCGTGTACCTGTAGCTTGTTACCTCTTTTTTGCCTTTTTTGAAATGAATGGCAAAAGTTCCGGGTTTTGTCTGGGGAGAGATCACCAAATCTAAAAATAAATAATCGGGACTGGGAACATGAATGACCTGCTCGATGCAAATTCCCGGGTAATTAATAACCGGCCGGGTTTCTGATATTTTCGGTCCAAAAATGAGCAATTGTAGATTGGGATCATGCATGCCGGTCCACCACGAAGGCGGATCTATACGGTTGATATGAAATTTCTGGGCATAAGAAAAGGAGCTACTCAGCGATAGTACGAAGGCAAGCAGGAATATCTTTATTTTCATGGGAATGATTTTTTGATTTGGATGTTCAAAAATAAAATAAATGTCTGTATAACGGATGAAGAGTATTTAAATGATCCGAAGAGAGGCTCCAACTTTTTATTTTATCAGTATCCGGAACCCTGACAACAAACGTTTGAAATCTGAAAAAATAGGAGGAAAGGATTTTCTTGTTCCGGACAAAAGGAAGAAGCCGGGTGATTGGCCTTATTTGCGTTCCTATTTCCTTATTTTTGTTGAAAATCTATTCCTGAATCCTATTTATGTCAGACAAAATATATTTATACAACTTATGGAGGGAACTTTATCCCGGAATTTCTGTTGAGAAGTTGGATTTATTCCTTTTGGAAAATGAAAAAAATGCCGTTCCCGGCAGAGAGAAAAAAAACGACTGGTACAAAGATGCTGTCATCTATTCGCTTTATGTGGACCTTTTCAACAAGGACTTTTCCGGACTTATCGAAAAGCTGGATTACCTGGAGGATCTGGGTGTGAACTGCCTGTGGCTGTTGCCCATTCTGGATTCGCCCATGCGCGATGCGGGTTTCGATATCAGGAATTACGACCGTATCCGTGCCAACCTGCTGGGATTGCCTGAAGGTTTTGACAAAAGCGAACAGGAAGTCGTTTTCGGAAATTTTTTGAACGAAGCCCATAACCGGGGCATCCGCGTAATTTTCGATGTGGCCATCAACCATACTTCCGATCAGAACCCCTGGTTTCAGGAAGCCAGAAAATCGGAAGATAATCCGTTTCGCGATTTTTACATCTGGAGCAAAGATACCAGTCTTTATGGCGAAGCACGGCTGCTTTTTAAAGGCATAGAAGACAGCAACTGGGAGCCGTTGGGCGACTGGTACTATTTTCACCGCTTTTTCAGCTTCCAGCCCGACCTGAACTACAAAAACCCGGATGTGCTCCTGGCCATGTCGAAAAACCTGCTCTACTGGCAAAGCATGGGGGTGGACGGGTTCCGCGCCGATGCTATTCCCTATCTCTGGAAAGAAGCAGGCACCAACTGTGAAAACCTGCCCAAAACACATACCATTGTCAAGTTTTTCCGCGCCATACTCGACTATGTACAGCCTGGTTTGCTGCTGTTGGCCGAAGCCTGCCAGAAGCCCAAAGAGGTGGTGAAATATATGGGCAACGGCGACGAATGCCATTCAGCATACCATTTTCCGCTAATGCCCATGATGTTCAAGGCCATTGCCATGGGAAACAGCCAGCCTGTCCGTTATACGATGAGCCCTGAAGTAACGCCGGAAATACCGGATATCGGACAGTGGCTCACCTTTTTGCGGGTGCACGATGAGCTGAGCCTGGAGCTGGTGTATGTGAGCGAGGAAGACCGGAAGTACATTCACGAACATTATTGCCATAAACCCGAGTGGGATTTCCGGGTGGGAGAGGGCATCTCGGCCCGCCTTTCGGAACTGTTTGAGCGTGACGAACGGCGTATAGCGCTTTCCTATTCGCTCATGCTTACCATTACCGGCAGCCCGGTGGTGTATTACGGCGACGAGTTCGGAAAGCTGAACGATGAAGCTTATTATCGCGAGCAAATTAAGCTGACCGGAAAAGATGATACACGGTTTCTGGTACGCGGCCGTATCGATTGGCAAAAGCTGGAAAACGACCTGAAAGACCCTGAAAATTTCCATGCCCGTGTGTACGAAACCATTAAATCGTTGTTGAACACCCGGAAAGAGCACGCTGCTTTTGGCCGAGGGGATACAAAGTTTCTGGATGTTCAGGATGATGATGGGCGGCCGCTGGAACAGGTACTGGCCTATCTGCGTACCACCTCCGAAGAAAATATTCTGATGTTGAACAACCTTTCCGGTGAGCCGGTGGAGGTGAAGCACCCGTTGCCCGACAACCACGTTTTTGTATTAAATCTCAAAGGTTTTTCCTACAACGAAGAATCACACACCTTCCTGCTGGAGCCCTATGGCTTTGTTTGGCTGGGTGTGGTGTGAGCGGGGAATGAATCGCGGGGAATGAATCGCGGGGAATGAATCGCGGGGAATGAATTCCCCGCTATGTTTGGGAGCCGTCCGCCGGAGGCGGACTAACCTTTTCTTGTATAGTCCGGGACTTTTACAAGATAAC
>JALUYM010000385.1 GCA_027018745.1 Bacteroidales bacterium
ACAAAGATTCCCATCATACAAGGGGGTATGGGTGTGGCCATTTCATTGTCTGGCCTGGCTTCGGCAGTAGCAAATGAAGGAGGGATAGGAATTATTTCCTCTGCGGCCATTGGTATGTTAATACCAGATTTTGCCAAAGATTTCAGAAAGGCAAACAAGCTGGCTTTGCGTGCAGAAATAAGGAAAGCAAGAAAAAAAACCGGAGGGATCATTGGCGTGAATATTATGATGGCCCTCACCGACTACGAAGATCATATGAAAGTAGCCGTGGAAGAAGGTGCCGATGTGATTATTTCAGGGGCAGGACTTCCCCTGCGCATGCCCGACATTCTCATCCAGGACAAAAAAGAAAAAAACAAAACCAAGTTTTTGCCCATTGTTTCTTCCGCCAAAGCAGCCGGACTGATTTTCAGGTACTGGGAAAACCACTACGGCGTGATTCCAGATGCAGTTGTTGTGGAAGGCCCCAAAGCAGGAGGACATCTCGGATATAAAAAAACACAACTGGAAAATCCCGATTACTCTTTAGAAGCCGTTATTCCCGCCGTGGTAAAAATAATGCAACCTTTTGAAAAACAATTTGGGAAAAACATTCCTGTTATTGCTGCCGGCGGCATCTACACCGGTGCGGATATTTTCAGGATAATGAAACTGGGGGCACAAGGAGTTCAAATTGCCACCCGACTGGTACCGACATACGAATGTGATGCTTCCCTCGAATTTAAAGAAGCTTACATAAACAGCAAACCTGAGGATATTGTACTGATTGACAGCCCTGTCGGCTTACCGGGAAGGGCAATCAACAATCAGTTCCTAAAAGACGTTTCCTCCGGAAAAAAACATCCGGTCAGCTGTCCGTGGCAATGTCTGAAAACCTGCGATTATAAAAAAGCACCTTACTGTATCTCACTGGCGCTCATTAATGCGGCCAAAGGGAATCTGAAAAACGGTTTTGTTTTTGCCGGAAGCAATGCTTTTAAAACAAAAAAAATACAATCTGTAAAAGAGGTTTTTCAATCACTGCAGGCTGAATTTGAAAGAAGCCGGCTCCGTGATATCTTTAAAAACAGTTTACAGTCGATGCAAAACAGGCAAAAAGTACCCGTTTGAGACAATAGAAAAGCCAGGGATAAAAAGGCTATCTCATGCTAAATCTTACCGGAAGATTAAACGATACCCTGACAGGTTTCCCTTTTAAGCGTCCGGGAATCCATTTAGGCATGCCGGAAACAACTTTTACAGCTTCAGTATTCAATAAGGGACAAACCCCCATTAACACTTTAACATTTGAGATAGATCCATCCGCTTCCACCACAAAATGGAGAATCACTGTACCGGAACAACCGTTGTCCCTGGCTGCTACAGGGTATTTTATATGCTTCGTGAGATAACGCATTAAATGTGATAAGCCTCCTGGAAACTGTGGGTTCTTATCCAATTTTTCATAAGTATAAATCCGTCCGGTGATGTCTTTTACGGGAACATAAAATACAGGTAAATGACCTTTGGGGACAAAATACTTGTATCTCATAAAATTGTATTCCACTGTTTTATAATGGCCGCCTTTCATGTCCACATTCTTATGATCAAAGACAACCGGAACATATAATTTTACCGGAACAGGTTTTCCATGCAACATGGCAGGACGTAACACCAGCAACAATGAAACAACCCTTAAAGCCTCATAATCGTAAGCATTTTTTTTAGCTTTTGGCGGAATCAATTCCAGTTGCTTAATACTACTGTCAGGCTCCACCACAAAGCTTACAAACACCGTGTCAGTTACCTGACGTTTTACGGTTCGCTTGGGATACCAAAGGTGGCTGATAAGAAAATGTTCAATACCCGCTTTGCCCACCGCTAATACCGGAAGGCTGTCAACCTTCGTGTAAATTTTTTCCTTCTGAGTTGAAAGGTTTTTCATTTGAAAAGACACTACCTGTGTAACGTATGACCTTACCGGCTTCCCTCCCACAATGCCGGGATTCCATTTAGGCATCAGCAAAATAAGCCTTTTTAGTTCTGCATCACAACCATATCCCAGGCCTTTTAAAATCTTTATGTGCGTTATCGAACCATCGGGCTCTACAATAAAACTGGCATAAACTTTTCCTGTAATGTTATTATTCAAAGCATCCTGAGGATAACGGATATGCCGGGCCAAAAAAGCAAGCCGGGCCTGATTTCCTCCCGGAAAAGAGGGCTTTTTATCAAAGTTATAATAAATCTTAGTGTTAGCCGTGGGTCGGTTTTGTGCAGAAACTCTTCCAAAGAGCATTGGCACACAAAAAATGAGAAAGATAAATTTCTTCATCGAAACAAAATATTTCAGATTAAAAAATCTTTATCAAAGATAAAAAAAATCCAATACTTCCTGTCAGCACATAAAGTTAGCCAAGCCTTTTCCCTTTGGCTGCTAATTTTTCCGTATTTTTGTGGTGGCTTTCTGAGCTGGTAATGATTTTACAAAACACTTTAAAACAAAATATTATGGCATTTAACATGAGAAACCGGAACTTTTTGAAGTTGCTGGATTTCACCCCTAAGGAAATGAAATTTATGCTGGATTTGGCTGCTGACTTAAAAAAGGCAAAATATGCCGGAACCGAACAGCAAAAGTTAAAAGGAAAGAATATTGCTTTAATTTTTGAAAAAGCTTCCACCCGTACCCGTTGTGCCTTTCAAACCGCTGCTTACGACCAGGGTGCCTACATCACTTATCTTGGCCCCACCGGTTCGCACATAGGCAAAAAAGAAACCATAAAAGACACTGCCCGTGTGCTGGGACGTATGTATGACGGCATTGAATACCGTGGTTTTGGCCAGGAAATTGTGGAAGAACTGGGAAAATATGCCGGAGTCCCGGTTTGGAACGGCCTGACTACCGAATTTCATCCTACTCAGGTAATGGCGGACTTTCTGACCATGATGGAACACGTGGATAAACCTTTGCACAAAGTGGCTTTTGCTTACTGTGGCGATGCCCGCAACAACATGGGCAATTCATTAATGGTGGGTGCTGCCATGATGGGAATGGACTTCCGTGCCGTGGCCCCCAAAGCATACTGGCCCGAAGAAAAGCTCGTGGATACCTGCCGCAACATTGCCCAAAAAACAGGAGCTTCTATCACACTTACCGAAAATGTAGACGAAGGCGTGAAAGATGTTGACTTTCTTTATACCGATGTATGGGTTTCCATGGGTGAACCGGATGAAGTGTGGGAAGAGCGCATCAAATTATTACTGCCTTACCAGGTAAATATGGAGATGATAAAAAAAACAGGAAACCCAAAAGTAAAATTCCTGCATTGCCTGCCCTCTTTTCATAATGCCGACACTGTTATCGGAAAAGAAATTTATGAAAAATACGGATTGAAAGCCATGGAAGTAACCGATGAAGTTTTTGAATCGGAACACTCTGTGGTTTTTGATGAAGCCGAAAACAGAGTGCATACCATTAAAGCCATTATGGTAGCAACCCTCGGGGAATAAAACGATTTGTTTTATGACAATAAAAAAGCCTGCCGGAACAGCAGGCTTTTTTGTTTTTCCTATGGTTTCGTCTATGGCTATTTCAACCTGATGGAACCTTGTCCTATGGTATTGTTACCTTCAAAAACATCAACGTGGTAAAGCCCGGGTTTCAGCACCTGCAAACGACGGTTGCGTCTTATCCACGACATGCAAATGTCCATAGCCTTGTTTTGATAATTAATCTCTTTTTTATCAGAGTACTGCAGACGTTTGCCATGAAACATAAAGGAATACTCTTCACTGTTACTCAAAACAAGTATTTTCTTGTTGGGACGGGCAATCCGCACATAGATCGTACGCATACCCGGTTTGGCCACTGAGTTCGGGGCAATGGTAAAACAAACTTTAATCTTGGTGACCCTTCTGACTTTATCGGTTTTCCGTTCACGCCCGGCACCGGTAACATGTACAGCCATTACTTTAAAATTATATGTACGCAGTACACTGGCTTCTGCAACCTTCTGGCTCAGGTTCTTTTTCTCGTTCGCAAGCCTTGCATTTTTCTGCTTTTCCTGCCGGATCACCGTCTTCATGAGATGATTTTCCTTCGTTAACCGATGGTTCACTTTGTAAAGCGAATCCATTTGCATAACATAACCCTGCGCAATCTTTTGCAGATTACGGAGTTTCCTTTTGATCATGTAATACTGCCAGCGGGTGTTCATCAGTTTCTTAATTTCCGCTGCCTTGGCCTGAATAACACTGTCTTTGGCTGCAAGCGAATCGGAAAGCTGGCCATATTCAGCTTTTATTTTGTTGTGAACGGCCATAAGCGAATCCAACTGATGGGTAAACTCGGTCCGTTGCGCTTCTTTCGCAACTTTCTCCTTATGCACTTCATCCAAAGTGCCAAAAGCCCATATGGCCAAACCGATGATAACGGCTGCCATAACGATAATGAGTATCCACATTCCGGATGATGGCTTTTTTTTGTTGCTTGTCAATACTTTGTTTTGTTCTTCCATGACGATTTATATTATTTTTTGCAAAACTAATATAAATTACGGTAAATTATTCCGAATAAACAGATTTTTAATTCTTTGAAAATATTTCAATCTTTTTTCGGTAAAAATATCGCTTTTTACTGCACTTGTATTTTGCCCCCAGAAGAGTGGGCAACATACGAAGGGAGATACAAACTCTGAATACGGGCCATGCCATTTGAGAAAATACCTTTTTGGGTAACCAGTAAAGGATATTCGAGCATAAAGGTGCCTTTGGGCAGATGCCGGATAAAGAAATCCGTGGAAGCATCCCTTATCTCTTCATAATAAGCCAGTCCTCCTTTTCTTTCGTAGGCCGAAAGCAGTTTCTCAGGCTCAAAAGCAGCTGCCCTAAAATCCTGCACGTGAACAAAATCCACTGCACGGGCCGACCGGATTAACAGTCTGACAAGAATACGGTCGCCTGTTTTCAACGGCATATTACCCGACAGCCTGACCCATTTATTGCCTTTTGGCGTAATGATTTCTTTAAACAACATTTTCTGAATAGAAACATCTGTGGCATATCGGGCTACTTTGCTTATATTTTCAAAATATTGCCAGTAAACTGCTCCGTATGCCATCCCTTTGTTGGGATTGTCCACCGTTAATTTTCCCAGTGCGGGGATTATTTGCCCATCGTTCCATATCTTCTTAAAAAAACCGGTTCCGGCTTCTTTCTGAAGGTTTTTCCCCGGAATTTTCTGACCATTGCCCAGGGTTATAACCACCGGCCGGGTTTCAGAAAGCAACGGACTTCCGTTCATGAGCAACGCATACACGGCATCAGCTGTAGCTTTGACTCCCTGCCAATGGTTGGCCTGTTTTTGCATTATGAGCCACGTTTTCATTTTGTCTGCCGCGCGGGTATCGTGCATGACCTCTACAAAAGCTTTCATAATATCAACTTCCGTGGAAACGGCCGACATGGCATTGAAATCATGTGGGTTACTTCGCCAGTACATGCCGTTTTCTTTGTTCATCAATGCTTTTTCATTCAGTGCACGGATAATGGCTTCAGCCTGATTGCCCCATCCCAGCCGGTTGAGGGCCATAGCGGAAAGGGCTTGCATGTCGTTGTCTAACCGTGGCCAGTATTGTTTGATTTGCCCGCTGAAAAAAGCAAATGCCTGCTGTGCATTTTTACCAAGGGGAAAATCCGAAAGCAATCCTGACCGCAGATAGCAATAACGTATTTGTCCCGAATTCAAATGATCCTTTCCCGTAGTTTTGGGATATCGCTTCAAAATCCGGTGGTATTCCTGAACCATTTTATTATCCAGATAACCAAGCCCTTTTTCCAAAACAGCATGCAGAACAACTTTCTGTTGCGGGCCGATGCTTTTCATCTCCATCAAATCAGCCAATCCGGAAAGTATGTGTTCGGTAGTGAAAAAGTCGGAAGGCATGCCGGGAAACCATGGCCAGGCACCGGAAGGCAATTGGGCAGCCTGCAACCGGTTGAAAGCAGATTGTTGTTCCCGTCGCATCTGGTTTATATTGAAAAACAAAGCTATCCGGCGCTTTTGTTCAGTTTCGTTCCGGGCTTCCAACAGCCATGGAGTTGCCTGAAGGACAATATTTTTCAGAGATTGGTCTTTTTGCAATTCCGATAAAAACACATCCGGATTTTGCTGTTTCCATTGGGCAAACACCTGCCGTATTCGGGGATATGTCCTTAATAAATTACTCGCCAGGGCACGGGCATAAAAGCGATAGAAAAGGCTTTCCACACTTTGATATTCGGGTTTGTCGAGGTAAGGCAATGCCTGAATAGCATACCAGGCCGGATGGGAGGTGAATGTCAGTGTGTACCGAAAATTTCTCCGGGTAGCAGAAGTATCCTTCAAAAAATGATGAAAAACAAATGTTTTCTGCTTGTTTCCGTTGATAAACAGAGGCAAACTTTCGGTTATCAGCTCACGGCTGCCCAGCACAGGGATCATCCGTTCTTCACCATCGGATAAATTACCCGACACAGCTTTTATACGGTATGCCATAAATTGAATATTTTTCGGGACATATATCAACCAGGACACCAGTGCATTTTTTCCGGGCAATACTGTTACCTGCCTGTCAGCAGAATGATGGTTCAAAAAAAGTGATAATTTTTTATTGTTTTCGGGATTGAAAAAGGCAAGTTTCACCCGGACAGGTAATTTTTTTGCGGACAAATTGGATACCCGTGCCGTAAAAACGAGTTTATCGCCCTGGCGTACAAAACGCGGCAGGTTGGGAATAACCATAAGTTCTTTGCGTGCGGTAAACTTTTGTACATAACTGCCCGTTTTCATGTCTTTGGTATAGGCCAGGGCCATGAATTTCCATTGTGTCAGTGCATCGGGCGTTGTAAAACTAAACCGTACCACACCGTTGCTGTCTGTTACAAGGTTGGGATAGAAAAAAGCTGTTTCGTTGAAATTGGTGCGCAACGTCTGCCGGGGTTTTTTCTTTTCAGGGGGCAAAACGGAAGAGGGTGCCCTGTATTCCTTCTTTTCCGCAACAGCAGAAACGGAGGGTTGCACCGATGTAATCACCGGCATAGCCTTTTGCCTGCCTGCACCCATGACAACACCAAAGTTTTCTGTGGAAAACAGCGGATAGC
>JALUYM010000386.1 GCA_027018745.1 Bacteroidales bacterium
TAACGTATGGTACCAATAATGAGTTTGGCTTCGATTACCTGCGTGACAATATGACAGGAGACCCTGCTGAAATGGTGCAGCGCGAGCCTTATTATAGTATTGTGGATGAGGTCGACTCGGTTTTGATTGATGATGCCCGTACCCCGCTGATTATTTCCGGGCCTACCCCTGCAGGGGAAAAACATGAATTTGATAAGTTGAAGGGCGATGTGGAGAAATTGTACAATGCCCAGAAAAACCTGGTCTCTCATTTGATTTCAGAAGCCCGTAAGATTTTGAAAAGCAATCCCGGTTCGGAAGAACTTACCAAGGCCGGTGACCTGATCTTCAGGGCGTATCATGGTTTGCCTAAAAATCATGCTCTAATCAAACTTTTGAGCGAAGAAGGCAACAAAGCCCTCATGCAAAAAAGAGAAAGCTTTTACTTGCAGGAACAGGGTAAAAATATGCATATCATTGATGATGAGCTATATTTCGTCATCGATGAAAAAAACAATACTGCTGATCTGACGGAAAAAGGAATAGACCTGCTGACCAAATCATACAACGATCCGGAATTCTTTATTCTGCCCAATATTGGTGAACGAATTGCCGAACTGGAAAGTATGGGGCTGGATGAAAAAGACCTTCTGCAGAAGAAAAATGAAATGATTGCCGATTATGCTATCAAATCGGAAAGGGTTCATACGGTAAACCAGTTGCTTAAAGCTTATACCCTTTTTGAAAACAATGTAGAATATATCATTGTTGACAACAAAGTTAAAATTGTTGATGAGCAAACCGGACGTATCATGGAAGGCCGTCGTTATTCTGACGGATTGCATCAGGCCATTGAAGCCAAAGAAAATGTGAAAGTGGAAGCAGCTACCCAAACCTATGCTACTGTTACTTTGCAGAACTATTTCAGAATGTACAAAAAACTGGCCGGTATGACCGGTACAGCTGAAACGGAAGCCGGGGAATTCTGGGATATCTACAAACTGGATGTGGTGGTTATCCCAACCAATAAACCCATTATCAGGGAAGATAAAGATGACCTTGTTTACAAAACCAAACGGGAAAAATATGCTGCTGTTATCGATGAAATCGAAAATCTGGTAAAAATAAAAAGGCCTGTGTTGGTGGGGACCACCTCAGTGGAAACTTCCGAGTTGCTGAGTAAAATGTTGACACGGCGTCATATTGAACACAATATTCTGAATGCTAAATTGCACTTTAAGGAAGCACAGATCATCAGGGAAGCCGGTCAGGCAGGCAGGGTAACTATTGCCACCAACATGGCAGGACGTGGAACCGATATTAAACTGGGGCCCGGTGTAGTGGAAGCCGGCGGATTGGCTATCATTGGAACAGAACGCCACGATTCGCGCCGTATCGACCGGCAATTACGTGGCCGTGCCGGACGTCAGGGAGATCCCGGAAGCTCTCAGTTTTACGTCTCTCTCGAAGATGACCTTATGCGCATGTTCAGCTCAGGACGTGTGGCCGGTATCATGGACCGCCTCGGTCTGAAAGAAGGGGAAGTTATTCAACATTCCATGATTACCAAATCCATCGAACGGGCGCAGAAAAAAGTGGAAGAAAACAACTTCGGTATCAGAAAACGATTGCTGGAGTATGATGATATTATGAATACCCAACGGGAGGTAATCTATAAAAAACGCCGGCATGCCCTTTTTGGTGAACGCCTCGCAATGGATATCTCCAACATGATCTATGACCTTTGCGAACAGATTGTTACGGAAAACCAGAACAATAGTGATTTTGAGAACTTTAAAATGCAGCTTTTACGTGTCCTTTCCACCGAACCCGTGGTGACCGAAAAAGAATTTCTTGCCCTTTCACCTACTGAAATTACGGAAAAGCTCTACGAAAAAGTATATAAGTCTTATCTGCTGAAAAGAGAACGTTTGATCGAAAATACGTTTCCCATAGTGAAGGATGTGTATGAGAATCAGACACAATATGAAAATATTGCCATTCCTTTTTATGATGGCCAGAAACAGGTACAGATCATTGCTAACCTGAAAAAAGCCGTTGAAACCGAAGGAAAGGAAATTCCTCTTGCTTTTGAAAAAGGAATTGTGTTAAGCACTATCGATGATGCCTGGAAAGAGCAGTTGCGTGAAATGGACGATCTGAAACAGTCCGTACAGAATGCCTCGTATGAGCAAAAAGACCCTTTGTTGATTTATAAATTCGAATCGTTCAACCTCTTTAAACTGATGATCGAAAAGATCAACCACGATGTGGTCTCTTATCTTCTCAGGGCCGACATTTATAATCCGAATGAGCAGGTCTTTCAGGAAGCCCATATTAACCGGGGTATCGACCGGTCGAAGATCAGGGAACAACGGGGCGACCTGCTTTCACAGGCCCATTCCGATACGCAGCAACGGGTAAAACCCCAACCGGTAAAAGTCGCCAAGAAGATCGGACGTAATGATCCTTGTCCGTGTGGCAGCGGGAAAAAATATAAAAATTGTTGTGGCAGAAATGTTTAACTTTGACAACTACAAAAATTCCGGCTATGAAAAATTATGTCAGGCTCTTTGTGTTTTCGTTTTTAGGTTTGATAGCTCTTTCTTCTTCTGACTGTAACAAAAAACCTGCTGGATCCAAAATCCCTTTGTACAGCTATCTTAACCCGATTATTAACCCGCCCGATACTTTTCAGGTGGCATATAATTTAAGTACTTATGGAGACAAAGTGGCCAACATATATTTTAAGGACAATGCTGTTTGGCTTGTCCAAAAACTGGGAATCGGTAAAGTAATTTTTAAAGCGGTCAGTGTTTCCAGTGGTAATATCATTGTTATTGACAGCCAGGATACCCTGGCTATGGAAGGCGGAAAACATTATTCTTTTATTGCCAACAATAATAATTATACCGATATAACCAATTATTTTGTGCAGTTTACGAAACTGCCGATTAGTTACGATACTTTTCAACCCAAATTCAGGTAGAAAAAATTACATCATTTTATTGATAATTATTATATTATAACCTTATTTTAGATTTTTTAATGTTCTTTTGACGGACATTTAAATTTTTTTCTACATTTACCCCGTTAAAAGCAAACACATGAAAAATTTGTTTTATCCATTTGTTCCTGCCGATTCTGTCGGGGTTGCCTTCTCGGGCAACGGGATAAATGTGTTTGTTTATACCACCACCACAACCCCTTAGGGGGTTTAATGTTACATATAATTCCATAGGGGAATTTTTCCCGCCAAATTAAATAAAGTGTACACAGTTTCACCTTGGTGTGGGCTGTTTCATCTTGAAATTCAGTGAAAATGATGGTTTTGAAATTTGGAGGCAGTTCGGTTGCCGATGCCCAAAAAATAAAAGAAGTATTAAAAATTGTAGAAAATAAAAGTCATAACGACCGGCTGATTGTGGTAGTTTCGGCGTTGGGCGGTACAACCAATTTGTTGGAACAATGCGGGTACACGGCTGAAAGGGGTGATGAAAAATACCGGCAGATATTGAAAAAAATTGAGGACAGGCATTTGAAAACCATTGACGGGCTTTTTTTGTTAAAAGATCAAAGCAATATTAAATCAGGGATAAAAATATTGCTGAACGAATTGGAAGATATTTGCCTTGGGATTTTTTTATTACAGGAAATGAACAGCAAAACGCATGACCGTCTGGTTTCTTTCGGTGAACAATTGTCGGGATTGATATTGTCCGAAGCTTTCCGTTTCTCTTCTATTTCCATGAGTTGTCCCGATGCCCGGAGAATCATTATTACGGATGATACTTTTGGCCATGCAAAGGTAAATTTTGAAGAAACACAAAGGCGATTAAAAAACTGGTTGACAGCAAACGGACAACACCTTTTTCTATCGGGTTTCATAGCTTCTACTGTTGAAGGAATTCCTACCACCCTGGGCCGGGGCGGATCAGATTATACAGCTGCCGTTCTTGCAGCTTTATCAGATAGCAGTGTACTGGAAATATGGACTGACGTAGACGGTGTTATGACTGCTGATCCACGCCTGGTGGAAAATGCTTTGCCCTTAAAAAAACTTTCTTACAGTGAGTTGATGGAAATGTCACATTTTGGTGCCAAAGTGATCTTTCCTCCAAGCATTCAGCCTGTTATGAACAAGAATATTCCCGTCAGGATAAAAAACACTTTCCGGCCGGAGGGTTCAGGAACCCTTATCGATCATAAAGGATCTCCTCAAGGCAGTCTTGTAAAAGGGCTTACCCATATCCATGATATTACTTTGCTTACGATCACAGGAGGGGGTATGGTTGGCGTTACGGGTATTGCCGGGAGATTTTTCTCCTGCCTCTCGCAACAAAACGTGAATGTTATTTTTATTACCCAGGCTTCCTCTGAACATTCCATAACTATTGCCATCGATCCGGCAGAAGTAGAAAAAGCACGCAAAGCCGTGGAAAAAGAATTTCAACCGGAAAGAAAACTTTTTATGATCGATGAATTACAGATAGAAAACGGCCTTTCCATTGTTGCACTGGTGGGAGACAACATGAAATCATCACTTGGACTGAGTGGAAAAGCTTTTGATGCACTTGGGAAAAATGGTGTGAACATTCGGGCTATTGCACAGGGCTCTACCGAACGTAATATCTCTTTTGTCATCAATAAAGCCGATGTAACCAAAGCTCTTAACGTATTGCACGAACGTTTCTTTCTGAGCCGCTATAAAAAAGTCCATCTTTTTATGACCGGCGTGGGAAATGTGGGCGGAACATTATTAAAACAACTCAGCAGCCAGTATTATTATTTGAAAAGGGAGCATGCATTAAAAGTAATAGTGGTTGCAATCGCCAACAGTCGTCAAATGCTTTTCAGGCGCAGTGGCATCGATTTTAAAAATTGGTCTCATCAATTGCAAGCCGAAGGAGAGCCCATGGATGCAACACAATTTATCGAAAAGATGAAAATGCTGAACTTGCGAAATTCTGTTTTTGTAGATAACACAGCGAGTGGAGACATTGCGGGACGGTACGAAAATATTCTGAAAAGCAGTATCAGTGTGGTAACTTCCAACAAGATTGCTTCCTCAGGGCCTTTCTTCAATTATAAAAAACTGATTGGTACTGCAATGGCCATGAAGAAAAAATATCTGTTTGAAACCAATGTGGGGGCCGGACTGCCCGTATTGAAAACCATCAGGGATATGATGAAAAGCGGTGATAAAATTTTGCGTATTGAAGCGGTGTTGTCCGGAAGCCTGAATTTTATTTTTAATCATTTTAAGGAAGGGACCTCCTTTTCGGGTATTGTGGCTTTGGCACGACAGGAAGGTTATACGGAACCCGACCCGCGTATTGATTTGAGCGGAAAAGATGTCATGCGAAAAATCCTGATCCTTGCCAGAGAAAGCGGATATCCATTGGAGCCTGAAGAGGTGGTTGTTATGCCGTTTATCCCCGAAGCTTTGATGAATAAACATTCAGTGTATGATTTTATGAAAGCATTGCCCGAATACGACGATTATTTTGAAAAGATAAGGCAAAAAGCTGCTGCTTCCGGTAAAAAATTACGTTATGTTGCAAATTTTGATCGTGGTAAAGCCAGGACAGGCCTGGAAATGGTAGATCCCTCCCGGCCATATTTTCAGCTGGAAGGGAAAGACAACATTGTTCTTATTTATTCACAACGTTATGCTGAACAACCACTGGTGATAAAGGGTGCCGGTGCAGGTGCTGCCGTGACTGCTTCCGGTGTTTTTGCAGATATTATTTCTATTGTAAACCAATAAATTAAAAATTGTGAAAGAAATTACTGTTTTTTCTCCTGCCACGGTGGCCAATGTTTCCTGTGCTTTTGATGTTTTGGGTTTTGCCGTAGCACAAGCCGGTGACAGGATGACATTTCGGAAAACGACTCAAAAAGGGGTAGGGATTGTTATGAAAAATTTCAGGGAACTGCCTGTTGACCCGGAAAGGAATGTGGCAGGGGTGGTGGCATTGGCCATGTTGCAGAAAATAAATCCGGATTTTGGTGTTTCCATAGAAATGGAAAAAGGGGTACTGCCGGGGAGCGGAATGGGCTCCAGTGGCGCCAGCGCAGGAGGTACTGCTTTTGGCCTGAACCAGTTGCTTGGTGAACCTTTTGAAAAAACGGAATTGGTGAAATTTGCCATGCTTGGCGAGGCACTGGCATCGGGCGTGGCACATGCCGACAACGTAGCACCTAATTTGTATGGTGGTTTTACGTTGGTGAGAAGTACCCGTCCGTTGGATGTGATTGTTCTGCCGGTCCCGGCGCTACTTTCGGTAAGCCTGCTCCATCCTTTGATAGAGGTGAAAACAAAAAATGCCCGAAATATTCTTAAAAAATCGGTATTGCTGAAAGATGCCGTTACCCAATGGGGAAATGTGGCCGGACTGGTAGCCTCTCTTTTTTCTAACGATTTTGACCTGATGGCACGCTCCATGCAGGATGGTATTGTAGAACCTGTCCGTTCCCTGCTTATCCCCATGTTTTATGCGTTGAAACAGGCAGCACTGGACGCAGGGGCTATAGGCTGCAGTATTTCCGGTTCGGGGCCCGCCGTCTTTGCCCTTTCGGCCGACATGGATACTGCTGAAAAAGTTACCGAAGCCATGCAAAAAGTGTATGCCGCCACAGAAATACCTTTTGAAACCTTTACTTCGCATATCGGTAAACAAGGGTGCCGCATTCTGAATGATAATAAGATATGAGTTTTTAAAATCAGTTAAATTGAAATATCCATGAAATATTACAGTACGAATCATAAATCTCCGGATGTATCTTTTAAAAAAGCTGTTTTGCAAAGTATGGCACCCGACAGGGGCTTGTATTTCCCTGAAAAAATTCCGGTGTTGGACGATGGCTTTTTCAAAAAGCTTCCTGAAATGCCGTTAAGCGAGATCGGCTTTTATTTTCTGCAACCATACGTAGATGGCGCTTTGCCGGATGATGAGCTGAGGAAAATAATGAAAGAAGTCTTTAG
>JALUYM010000387.1 GCA_027018745.1 Bacteroidales bacterium
GAGAGAGCATGAGCAATTGAAAAATTGGCTTTGGAATTATAAAAAATATTTTGTGGCCGAACAGTTACATCTTTTCAAAACATACGTAAAGAAAATACAAGGTGCTTTCCGCAAAACTCCTTAATTGTCGCGATTTACACGTAATTCACGTCCGCCTTTGAGGGCAACATTTTTAAAACTGCTGCTGATCTTACGGCTTACCTCACCGTCTATTTCAAAAAAGGAATGAGAACTTTGTAAATCGACATTACCGATTTCCGAAGGTTTTACTTTGGCATGTTTACAGATAAAGTCTATCAGGTCGCGTTTGTTCATCCGGTCTCTTGTTCCGAGGTTGATGAAAAAGCGGGGCATCCCCGATTTGCTTTCTGATCTTTTCTCTTTTGAGAAACCTTCGGACTTTTTCCAGTCGCGTTTGTCGCCACGCTCAGATTCACGACGTTCACGGCGGTTGCCATTGCGTTCGCCTTTGCGGTCAAAACGTTCGTTACGTTCGCCCCTGTCACGGCTGCGTTTTCCTCTGCTGTCTTCTCTGTCTGATGATTTGGAGCCGCGTGTTGTGTTGAGATTCCCGGAGGTTCCGAGATTTAATTTTTCCAATTCATTGACCAGTAGTTTGCCGATGAGTTCTTCTTTGGAAAGGTTTCCAAGAATTAATTCGGCTTTGGCAAGCAATTGTGGATGAATTTTCCCGTTGGCCTTTTTTTCCAATATCTGACGACACCAGTTCTCCAGCCGTATGTCGGCAATTTCTTCACTCGCCGGAATCAATACTTTTTTAAAAGTAATGTTCAGCTTTCTTTGCAGCATTTCGATTTTCCCCTTTTCTCTTGTATTGATAAAAGCGATGGAAATACCGGTTTTGCCGGCTCGTGCCGTTCGTCCGCTGCGGTGGGTGTAATAAGAGGCATCGTCGGGCAACGTATAGTGAAAAACGTGTGTCAGGTCGTTCACATCAATACCCCGTGCAGCAACATCCGTAGCAATGAGGATTTGCAAATCGTGCGATTTAAAACGTTTCATCACACGGTCGCGTTGTGGCTGCGACAAATCACCATGCAGCGCATCCACTTTGTAATTTTTTGCCAGCAGTGTCTCGGCCAGGTTTTGTGTGTCGCGTTTGGTACGACAGAAAATCAACCCGCGCATATCCTGATGGATATCCAAAAAGCGGGTCAGTGCTTCCGGTTTATCTGCTTGTTTGACAACGCTATATTGATGTTCAATATTAACATTTATTTTCGTATCAGCGTCAACCCTTACTTCAATGGGATCATCCATGTATTTTTTAACAATCTTTCTGATTTCGGGAGGCATAGTGGCCGAAAAGAGCCAGGTGAGTTTGTCCTCAGGCGTGTAGCTCAGGATTTTGTCAATATCTTCTTTAAAGCCCATGTTCAGCATCTCGTCGGCTTCGTCAAGGACCAGAAAACGAAGGTGCTCCAGTTTGATGGCTTTGCGACTGATGAGATCAATAAGGCGACCCGGAGTGGCAATAATAATTTGCTGTGTTTTACGCAATGCATTTATCTGTACTGATATGGCGGCACCGCCATAGACGGGAAGGATATTTATTTTGTCTAAATGTTTGGCAAAAAGGTTCAGCTGTTCAGCTATTTGCTGACCCAGTTCACGTGTAGGAGCCAGCACCAGAGCCTGGGTGTGTTTACTTGTGGTGTCGATGTGTTCCAAAAGAGGAATGCCGAATGCGGCAGTTTTTCCCGTTCCCGTATTGGCCAGGCCGATAAAATCGCGGTCTTGCTGCATAAGGGAAGAGATGGCTTGTTCCTGTATTTCAGTAGGATTTATAAAGCCAAGGTCGTTCATGGCATCCAAAATTTCGTTGGAAAGCCCGAGTTGTTTAAATGTAATCAATGAGGTATTTTTAAAAATGAGCGGCAAAAGTACGCTAAATTATTCAC
The DNA here is from genome assembly GCA_027018745.1 of Bacteroidales bacterium. Classification (GTDB taxonomy): domain Bacteria; phylum Bacteroidota; class Bacteroidia; order Bacteroidales; family F082; genus Sulfidibacterium. Next base: position 1,923 of record JALUYM010000387.1, read on the forward strand.
ATAGAGGTATTTTTATTATTTTTCCTTAAATCTGCACCCTCTGAAAGGGGCTAATTCCTATTTTAATGTGTCAGGGTTTTAAAAATCAAGTCATTATTTGGGTGTCCCGTCAGGGACAAAATATTACTATTTAAAAGCATCAAAGTTTTCATTGGCATGATAAAATATTTAGTGCATTAAAATAGGAATTAGTCCGGCCTGTCCCTTTCCAGACGAAACTGCCGGCTAAAACACTATTCCCCACCTGTTACGGCAATAATATTAATTTTGTTGGAAAAACATAAACAGATGAACCGCTTTACGCTTATTCTTGCTATACTTCTAACACTCAATCTGGCGGCAACAGCACAAGATCAGATAGTCATCCGGTCAAAAAATTTATCTAAACCGGATACGGTGTGGGTATTTACGCCTTCCGGTAACGCAAACATCGCACATAAAAGTTTTCCGGTGGTTTACCTGCTTCACGGTTGGAGCGGAAATTATAAACAATGGAACCATATTATTGATTGCCAGGCTTATGCGGATAAATACCAGTTTATAATTGTCTGTCCCGATGGCTTATACGATTCGTGGTATATCAATAGTCCTGCCATCAGGGGAAGCCAGTATGCCGATTTCTTCTTTAACGATTTGATGCCGCTTATTTTGGGGAAATACCCTGTGGATAAAAACGATTTGTTCATCACCGGACTAAGCATGGGAGGCCACGGTGCGTTATATCTTTTCGAGCAAAAACCTGGTCTGTTCCGAAGTGCGGGAAGCACCAGCGGCGTATTGGATTTGAGTGGCAGCAGAAACAGTTACCGGATAAAAAATCTCCTCGGGTTAACCGGAAATACAAAATCGGATTCGCTGTTGTTAAGGAAGTATTCAGTCATTGGAAACGTTCGGAAAATTGCCGCTTCGGGAAAGGAAATTATTTTCAGTTGTGGCACGGAAGATCCTTTTTATAAAGTCAACAATGTGTTTAGGAAGGCCTGTGATCAGTCAGGTGTAAAAGCCATTTATATTTCGGCACCGGGAACACACAATTATGCCTTTTGGCATTTTTCCATAAAATATCATTTCGATTTCTTCAAATCACTGGTTCCCGACAGCAGTGTTTTGACGCAAAAAATAGCCGATGCGGATATTTTGTCCCCCACAAGAAAAAATGCCCGTTTTATCAGAAAATAATCCGGACAAAAGAAGTTTAATCTGGATTCCATTTTCTCAGCCCGAACCCGACCAAAAACTTGCCAAAGAGATTTCATTTTACAAAAGAAAGGGCATGAACGTGGTGTATGAATATGTCCCGCAAAGTGAGCGGGGGGATGGCTCTCTGTCAGTTTATTCCTCCCGGCACAATATCCCGTACAGAAATATTAAGGTGGAAGCAGGTGTCAGGGGAGACCGGAAAAGCGAATTGAAGAGCCGCCGGAAACAATTAAAATATTTGAAAACTGTACGGGAATATAACGGTATTTAAGTGCAATTAGGGATGAGAAAGGAAAATAGATCTTTCGATAAAAAATTTAAGGGATAAAGATCGAACATCTCTCCCATGGTCCACACATTTTCAGCCCTTTTTCAACGTAAATGAGAAGGTCGTTCCTTTATCGGGTTTGCTGCGGACGGAGATGCTTTGTCGGTGCGCCTCAATAATATGTTTCACAATGGCGAGACCGAGACCGGTTCCCCCTTTTTCACGCGAACGGCTTTTGTCCACACGATAAAAACGTTCAAAAATTCGGGGGAGGTTTGCCTCCGAAATACCGATACCATTGTCGCCCACTTCAACAAGTACGTTGTCGTGAAAATCATAAAAAGAGATGGTAATCCGTCCGTTTTCAACACGTCCGTAGTTGATGGCATTGTCCACCAGGTTGATGAGTACCTGTTTGATGCGCATTTTGTCAGCCACAACATTGATACGGCTGTTCTCCGGCTCTTTAATAATAATTTGCGTATCATTCTTATCGGCCTTAACTTCCAAAAATTCAGCAACTTCGCGACATAATTCGTTGATGTTGAAAACTGTTTCATCAAGGTTCATTACGCCTGATTCAAATTTTGTAATCTCTTCAAGATCCTGTACGATGGCAATCATTCTGTCCACACTTTTGGCTGACTTCTCCAGAAACTTTTTGTTGATTTTCTTGTCTTTTAATCCCCCGTCCAGCAGTGTAAGAATATATCCCTGAATATTGAAAATGGGTGTTTTCAGTTCGTGGGAAACATTGCCGAGAAACTCCCTGCGGTAATCGGCCATTTTTTGTAGTTCATCAATTTTTTGCTGTTGGGTGTCGTGCCATTCCAATACTACCTGGTTTACCATTCCCAGAATATCATCGGGGTTTTTGTCCTTGTGTTGTCCGCGTTTCACCTCATGCCATTTTCCAATGGTTTTGTAAATAATTTTCAGCCGGTTGTAGATAAACCGGTTGAGTGAATAATAAATTGTCAGGTAAGCGGCGGTGAAAATCAACAGGCTCCCTGCCACAAAATGAACCATCCGAAACGGCATTCCGGTGTAAACCATACCGGTGTACATAACGACAAAGACCAGCGTTATAATGCCGGCATTCAACAGAGCTACATTGCGGGGAGCGTGTTTCATGTTTTTAATCTTCAAATTTATAGCCCACACCTTTGATGGTCTTGATATTGTCAAGTCCGATTTTTTCACGGACCTTCCGGATGTGAACGTCAATGGTACGGTTGCCCACAATCACATCGTCGCCCCAAATTTCATGGAAAATTTCTTCCCTGCGAAAAACTTTGTTGGGTTTGGAAGCCAGCAGGTAAAGAACGCCAAACTCTTTCCGTGGCAGGGTGATGGTTTTATCTCCTTTTATGACCACATAACGCAGCGGGTCGATGATAATATTGGCCCTTTCGATGGAGGTATTTTTTTTGTCCGGTTTTTTTGAGCGGCGCAGCAGGGCAATGATGCGTTTGATGAGTATTTTAGGTTTAATGGGCTTGGTAACATAATCGTCCGCCCCGGCTTCAAAGCCTGCAATTTGTGAATAATCCTCCGAGCGTGCCGTAAGAAACATGATAAAAGTGTTGTCCAATGCCGGAATTTTTCTGATCTCTTCAACAGCTGCCATTCCATCCATTTTAGGCATCATAATGTCCATCAAAATCAAATGGGGAAGTTCCTTTTTGGCTATTTTTACCGCCTCTTCCCCATTAAAAGCTGTCAGCACTTCAAAACCTTCCTTTTTCAGGTTGTAGGAGAGAAATTCGATGATATCTTCTTCATCATCCACAAGAAGAATCTTATAATCTGCGTAGTCAGTTTTTTCCTTTTTCATTTTTTCCTTTGGTGCAGCAAAATTGAACAATAAATGTAAATACTTAAAACGGAGAATATTAAGTTTTAGTTAAATTTTTGAAGCGAAGATACAGGTTAAAATCACAATACACAAAAGTCAAACACCAAATAATATCCCGATTTCTGTTATTTTCGTGATAAGAAATCAATATTTCTGCGTAAGCCTTTAAAACCTGTACGCTCCACAGCAGTATTTTTGAATAACTTTTTAAACGTGGGTTTATTTAGGTTTTCCCAATCGGCTTTGGTCATGTTCAACAAAAGTTCCGAGGGCTGAAGTGCCGGCTCATGGTGCGGTGTGGCTTTCTTATTCCACGGGCATACATCCTGGCAAATATCGCAACCAAAAATCCATTGTTTCCATTTGTCTTTAAATTCGTCCGGAATGGTTTCACCGTGATATTCGATGGTGAGATACGAAATACATTTACGGGCATCCAGTTCAAAAGCCGACAAGGCGCCGGTAGGACAGGCATCGATACATTTTGTACAATTCCCGCAGAAATTTTCCGCTGTTTCTTCGTCATTGTTTAAATCCAAATCAAGAATAATGTGACCGATAAAGAAAAAGGACCCCCCCTGCCGGTTGATAAGTACCGTATTTTTTCCTGTAAATCCCAACCCTGCCCGCCGGGCTGCCGCGCGATCCAAAACAGGGGCAGAGTCGGTAAAAATCCGGGCTTGCCGTTTACCGGTGAGAGATTCGATGGTTTTTAGAAGCAGTGCCAGTTTTTGTTTTACCACGTAGTGATAATCTTTGCCATAAGCGTATTTCGAAATCTTGTAATGGCTTTTTTCGGAAAGGCTTTCTGATGGGAAATAATTGAACAATACGGAGATAACTGACCGGGCATTATCCACCAGCTTTGTGGCATCATAACGTTTTTCACGATGACGTTCGAGGTATTGCATGTCGCCATGCATCTCTTTTGCGAGCCAGTTTTCCACACGGGCAGCATCCTGGCTCAGAAGTCCGGCTTTGGAAATACCACAGGCAAAAAATCCCAGCTTCTTTGCTTCCGCTTTTATCCGGTCGCTCAATTGCGCTTTTTGCAGGCTGTGGAGTGGCATCGATTCAAAAATTTGATAATAAAACCGGGCTGTCAGTCTTCTTTTTGGGCAATTACACCGCTGCCGATGCAGGTTTTTTCCTCGCGGTCGTAAAGTACGGCAAACTGCCCCGGTGCAATACCCGAAATCTTTTTATCCGAAACAATCCGTATCCCTTTTTCATCACGGACCAATTCTCCGGCAGTAAATTCCGGTTGGTGCCTGATTTTGAATTTTATCTCTTTCAGGCCGGAATAGTCGTGGTTGGGATTCAAAAGATGCAGGTTCTCTAACCGGATGGTGTCATTGTACTGGCTGATAGGATCGTAGCCGTTGGAAACATAAATGATATTTTTCTGCGTATCTTTTTTCACCACAAACCAGGGGCCGCCGCCCAGTCGTAAGCCGCGCCGCTGCCCGATGGTATGAAACCAGAACCCTTTGTGTTCGCCCAGTATTTTGCCGGTTTCCAACTCAATGATTTCCCCCGGTTTCTCGCCCACGTATTTCCGGATAAAATCGGTGTAATTTATTTTTCCCAGAAAACAAATCCCCTGGCTGTCAGGACGGTGTGCGCTCGGTAATTTCATCTCTTCGGCCATGCGGCGTACCTCCTTCTTTTGCAAATCACCAATGGGAAACATGGCTTTTTCTAATTG
>JALUYM010000388.1 GCA_027018745.1 Bacteroidales bacterium
ACTGGTTAAGATAAGGGTTGAACTGGATGCCGATAAAATGCTGAAAATGCGGTTTGGCTTTTTGAATTTGATGCTCCTGGGCAAAACCCGAAAAAGGCAGCACAAAAAGGAACATGACAATAAATACTGCGGCTTTGGAAAAACGAAAATATTGTTTTAACATGGAGGAAAATTTAATTGTTTTATCAAAAATAGGATGAAAAAAAGTATTTCAGGATGGTTTTTTTAATTTTTAAGAATTATTATATTTTGTTAAGGATCAAAATGAATCAGTGCAAAGGAATTGCACGGGTTACATCAAAATAATATCGGTCAGAATTAGACAAAGTCATTCTTATCATGGAAATATCTCATCGTTATTTATCCACCTGATATTTCCCCCATCATTCCCATAGTGTTTGGCCAAACAACTGCTTCTGCTATTATCAACCGTATAAGTTGCCTGAAGGACAATTCTTTTTATATCAGCCTTGTTTGCTCTCTGATCATAATATGCCTGAATATTATGGATATTTCCCGCAACATCCCTGCAATACCCCTGATCCCAACCAACGCCTATTGCCGATATTCTTCTTTGCCACCAAATACCGAAACGTTTTCTTTGGCTGGTTGTACGGACACTATATTCTTCAAAAGTACCTATTCCCCCATTTATAAGTTCTGTATACAATCGAGCAACAATCCGTTTTTTCCTGCTGAAATAATTTGTCTTATAACTGTACTGTTTTGCATATTTTAATGTGCCGTGGGTAGATGAAATGAAAATACTGTTCCCACTAATTTCTTTTTTTGAAGATAACAACAAAGGGATCTTTGATTCATCTCCATTGCGGATTTCCAAAAAATGGTTAAATGTTATTCTGCAAATATCTTTGCCAACCTGGAATATACCATTTTTATTTGACAAATAAGCTAAACCTATAGAAGCAGGTAATTCATAAAAAATTGATGAATCTATTTTTACGGGGTAAAAAGCATTTGGAAATTTTTTGCGATAAGAGATAAAATCTGACTCATTTTCCATATTTATACCTGTGTTATAAATACTCATCATTGATTTAAGACCAAGGTTGTTATTAAACTGCTCTATTAATTGAGGATTATCCTGATTTTTAAAAATCCAACTTAGGTGCTGATAAAAAACATCTGTATTTTTAAATATCATTCTTCCATTTTGTACATAAATGGATTGATTCTTAGGTTCTGTCTTAGAAGGTATTTTATTGTCTTTCTGGCAGGCCGTAAAAGCCAGCGCCATTAACAATATGACCGCGATTCCTGTAATTATTTTTTTCATGATTTTTCAATTTAATTTAAAACTCTTTTAGTTGTTGTTTTCAGGGCACAACTGCCCGTTTGGCCCTGCCTTTGTTTCGCCAAAGGCCGGCGTGCCGTACCCCGCACATTTTCCCGTGTTAAGCCGGCAGTGTATGGGTTAGTTTTGTATCTTTGCCGCGCTACCTCCTTTCTTTGTTAATGGTTTATTTTCGCATAAGTATTTCGTTTCAATCTAAGGGGGTAGTTTTCTCCCTTTATTGAATTTTCGTTCCATTTCATACATTTTGGCTTTGGTTGTCGGAACCGACAGAAAAGCCGGGCCTGTTTATCAAAACGGTCGGGTTTCCGGTCGGGTTTTTTTGAAAAGAAAAAAAAAAAAACGAAAAAACAAAGTTTTGTTGGGAATTTAACATATACGGATTTTAACATTATGTTGTAACAAGTTGTTGGGGTGTATGTTGTATTATTTTTTCGGCAATAAAAATTTCCCATAATCGCTTCGGGCGTCTTCGCCTGAAGTGTTCACAACATCATACCAAACAATCGCACAAACGATTTCGGGCGTGGACGCCCGAAGCGGTATGCGGGGACGACAGAAATAATAATTATGAATGCCCGAAGCGGCTCGAATATGGAAAAACAATTGGTAAAAAACGGTCAACCTTATTCAGGTATGAACATTGAATATCTTCCGACTTCCCGCTTCCGTCTTCGGACTTCGGACTTCGGACTTCCGTCTTCGGACTTCCGTCTCCTTTCTTCGGGCTTCTGTCTTCCAACTTTCCTATCTTTGCCGGCGTATGGAAACACAAAAACCTAAACCCGGCCCGTTACTGGCCACCGTGAACACGCCCGGCGATTTAAAAAAACTCGGAGAGGAACAACTGCCCCTTCTGGCCGAAGAACTGCGCAATTTTATCCTCGATGTGGTCTCGGTGCATCCAGGCCATTTGGGTTCCAGCCTCGGCGTGGTGGAACTCTCCATTGCCCTGCATTATGTTTTCAACACACCTTACGACCGCCTTATCTGGGATGTGGGCCATCAGGCCTATGCCCACAAAATCCTCACCGGCCGCCGTGACGTTTTTCATACCAACCGCCAACTGAAGGGCATCAGCGGCTTTCCGTCGCGCAGCGAAAGCCCATACGATACTTTCGGCACCGGACACGCTTCCACCTCCATTTCAGCCGCTTTGGGAATGGCGGTGGCTTCCGTGCTGAAAGGCGAAAAAGACCGCCATCACATTGCCGTTATCGGCGACGGGGCCATGACCGGCGGGATGGCCCTCGAAGGGCTGAACAATGCCGGAGCTTCCCATGCCAACCTGCTCATTATCCTGAACGACAACGGGATTGCCATTGACAAAAATACCGGCGCCATCAAAGATTACCTTGCCGGGATTTCGGGAAAAAACCGGACAAAATCCCGGAAAGGTGACTTCAACAAAGAAGCTTTCCTGCGGCGCAGCAACCTTTTTGAAGCATTTCATTTCGGCTATTTCGGGCCCATTGATGGCAACGACCTGCCGCAACTGCTTTCCGCTTTGCGCGAAATAAAAAAAATTGAAGGGCCCAAGCTGCTGCACATCATCACCACCAAAGGCAAAGGGTTTAAGGAAGCCGAAAAAAAACAAACGCTGTTTCATGCCCCGGGGCGGTTCGACCGGAAAACCGGTGCTTTGATTGCCGAAGACCCGGAAGACCGCATTACCTACCAGGAAGTTTACGGCCGCACCCTGCTGGAACTGGCAAAGCAAAATGAAAAAATCGTAGCCATAACACCGGCCATGCCTTCGGGCTCGGCCCTTCATTTTATGATGGAAGCTTTCCCCGAAAGGGTTTTTGATGTGGGCATTGCCGAACAGCATGCCGTTACTTTTTCGGCCGGACTGGCTGCCGCCGGATACACTCCTTTTTGCACCATTTATTCCACTTTTCTGCAACGCGCTTACGATCAGGTGATCCACGATGTGGCGCTGCAAAAACTGCCCGTGGTTTTCGGTATCGACCGGGCCGGACTGGTGGGCGCCGACGGCGCCACCCACCACGGTGTTTTCGACCTGGCTTTTCTGAACAGCATCCCCGGCATGGTGATTGCCGCCCCCATGAACGAAACCGAGCTGCGGCAAATGATGTACACCGCTTCGCAATACAAAGCGGGCCCTTTTGCCATCCGCTATCCGCGCGGTTACGGATTTATGAAAGCCAGCGAATGGAAACAACCGTTTGAAACCCTGACGATCGGAAAAGGAAGACAACTGAAAGCGGGCGAAAAGGTGGCGATAATAAGCCTGGGGCAGCCCGGAAACTTCGCCCTGGAAGCAGCCCGGCAATTAGAAAAAGAAAACCTGTTTCCGGCCGTTTTCGACCTGCGTTTTCTAAAGCCGCCGGATGAAGAGTTACTGCATACCATTTTCCGGCAATATCCGTTTATTGTCACTATAGAAGACGGCGTTATGCGAGGCGGGCTGGCCTCTGCCATTGCTTCTTTTGCCGTTGCCAACGGCTACACAAACCGCATAAAAAACCTTGGTGTTCCCGACCGCTTTATTCCGCACGGCAGCAAAGCGGACCTTTACCGGCTATGTGGTTTTGATGTGGAAGGCATTGTGAGGGCCGTGAAAGAACAGGCCGGTTAACAGATGGATTTTCTTGTTACGAAAAGTCAGGATGGCCCATCCTGACCAGCATCGGGAAAGTATTATTTTACTCGTCTGCGTTTGAAACGCGGCCGTATTTATCTTTCACATTTATAATGTATTGAGTAATGCAGATACCTCCGCGATTGAAACACGGAGGAGTTATCTTCGGGCAGGGACATATGAAGCAACATTGAGTTTCATCCGGCTTTTTAACACTTTTCAGCTTTTGTTAACACGGTTATGTTGGCAGGACATGCGAAATATTCACACGTCAGTGGGGGCGTTATTCAACTTTTATTAAAAGCCTGTACTTTGCTGTTTTCACGGCACAATTGTCTGTTCGTTTTGTTTATTAGTAACTGCTTTCTTTTTTCCCCAACAGGACTGAAGATCAAGATTCAGAAAATACAATTCTATGGGATATTTTGAGTGCTGTACATAATAAACAACTTTTTTTAACTGCCGGAGGCCCTTTCGATGTCCAATAAATACGGCCCAAATAAGTATCGCCTTATAACTGTCATTGTTATGGACAATAACTTTATGACCAGAATAATCCCGAAACATTTTCTCAAAATCACCAAATGTCGGCTGGCTGTTTGTTTTAATAAAATTTCTATTGTGAACAGAAATCAAAGTATCAACAAAATTTTGTGAATATGGGATACATAACCCTTTTTCCGGAATCCGGTTTCCTGCCGTGTCAAATAACAACAAATCAGGAAAAGTTCTGTTCCTGTCATAAAACAGTTTATTCCAGTCGAGCGAATCCAGAATATAAGAATGTTTTGGAGAAAAGCCTGCTGCCTTAAGATATGCGTTCAGGCTTGCTTCCGTTTCATATTTTGGTTTCTTAACACCCCATACCAATTTCAAAACCGGTTGGCATGAAGACAGCAAAACAAGCAAAACAATATATAACCAATATTTTCGCATAGTAGTTTTCCTTAGGTATCAAAAAAATTATTGTCGGTAGATGAAAAATATGTAATCAATTATTTGCAAGGTATTTCTGTTCCAAAGTAACATGCATCATTCGTGCAGTTACAATCAAACCATCTTTCAGCCTGATACCCCCTTCTATCCAGATTTGCTGGCCGTTTACAACCGGGGCCGGGGCCTCCTCCGAACCGGACCACCAATAATCCTCTGCTACTTTACTAATATCCCAGTATAAACCGGCTCCAAATTTCAGGTATATGCTAATTTTTTGTTTCTTTTTCGGGCTTTGTTGTGCAAAAGCCATGAAAGGGAAAAGAAAAATAAACCCCAGTATAAATGCTTTCTTAATCATTTTTTGCAATTATATAATTTAACTTTATTACTTGTTCAGAATTTATAAGCAACTCCCAAATTGGCTTTATCATAAATAGTTGTATTAAACGGATATTTTTTGTACTCTGAAGTATTATGCCCTGCCTGGAAAACAAAATTTATCCTGTGTGAAAGTTCATAAGTCAGTTTAATCCCATACCGGAACGATAACTCTGTGGCATCAATAAACTGTGAGGCCGGTTTGTAGGATGTTAGCTTATTCCCCGTTATCGTCCAGGATTCTAAAAAGAAATGGGACTGAACCCTTTTGGTTATCCCCACGCCAACGTAAAACCCGAGTCTGAACTTTTTCGCTATTTTGAAATCAAAATTGGTTTTTAAACCAATGCTTGTAAAATTATCTATATCCTGGGAAAAATTCATAGCCTGTGATTGGGAAAATGACCGGATGTACTTATCCAGTGCAGGAGGAATAAAGTAATTGGTATATCCGCCGCCGCCCCCTGTCTGACTGATTTTTGTAATGTAATTATTTACTGCCGAGACATCATAATAGACCCCTAAAGAGATGACATCCCATATTTTGCGGTTGAAGCTTAAATCTATATTGTATCCGGTAGTTTTGCTTTCGGAAAATGCGTATCCCCCAGTAACCTGGAAATTGTACTTTGATTGGGCAAAAACCCCGTTTCCCAGAAAGAGGAAAACAAAAGTCAACATTATACCGGCCTTTTTTGCCAAATGTTTGTTGTTTTGTAACCTTTTTCTCATAAAATCTGTGTATAAAATCATTTTTAAAAACGATAACCTATCCTGATAAGAAACGCCAAACCAAAATTATCGGATTTCCCGTATCCTTTCCTGTCGGGATAATTATGGGCGTATTCGGGCCCGACGCCCAGTTCAAAATTGAAATGGCGGCCTATGTCCCTTCGCATGCCCCACAAAATGGCAACAGTCAAAAAGGGATTTATGTTCACGTTGTCATAATTGGAGATAGCACGTCCACCCGGATAAAAGCTGGTTTGCAGGGAAAGAAAATTCCCGCTGTTGCCGTCAATTCTTTTTGATCTTGATTTTCTCTTTCTCAGGTTATAATACCAACGGGGTTCGAGCCTGATGACAGGCGTCAGCAAATAACCCGCTTTTTCAAATGATGAGTTCCAAATTTGGGCGGTAAATCCTATTTCGCTCCTTAAAGCAAAGGAATTCGACAACCTGGCTTCGTTGTTGACCCAAATGCCGAGATACCCGGTTTGTATACCGAAAACGGATTTTTCCACACTGGCTTTGGCAGAAGAAGTAACCTGAACCGGTTTTACCGTTTGTGCAGGGGAAACTACCGAAAAGCTGCAAACAAGCAGCATCAAAAACACTTTTTTCATAGAATGGATTGGTTTTAATTGTTTCATTTTTATTTGTGTACAATTCGTTTCAACCAAAGGAGTAGTTTTCTCCCTTTATTGAATTTTCGTTCCATTTCTTACACTTTGGCTTTGGTTGTCGGAACCGGCAGAAAAGGCCGGCCTGTTATTTTAAAAGGGCAGGTTTCCGGTCGGTTTCTTTTGCAAAGCAAAAGAAAAAAAACGCAAAAACAAAGTTTTTGAAAGGTTTTTTTCGAATTTAACTTATGCGGATTCGATAAATATCTTATCAGTAATCGCTTTACAACATCATTCCAAACAAGCATACAAACGATTTCGGGCGCTCACGCCCGAAACGGCATGCAGGGACACCCAAAACGGTTTGGTATA
>JALUYM010000389.1 GCA_027018745.1 Bacteroidales bacterium
GATGGAAGCTACGGCGGAAATAACGAACGAAGACTTTGGAAGAGATACAGAGCATCGAAGTGGAAAGCGGAAAAAGAATTGTGATATTGTCTCCTTGCAATAATTTGAGAACTGGCTGCGCAAACTTTCCCGATTGTGCTAAAGCTACGCCTGCGCCGGAAGCTCCGCCTGCAGGGACAGGGAGATATTAATCCCTTTAGGGAGAGGAGAAAGTCAAACTCATGTGATTGGAAGTAATGAAACGTTAAAACAGGCGTTGATTTACAAGACAACACGGAGCTGAGAAGACGATGCGGAGTTGGGAATACGACACGAGGAAAGACTGGTCTCCGTTCACTTCGTTCACTCCGAACCGGGGAGAGGTCGGTTGGGAAAACTAAGATGGGGTAGCAATGTATCGGAAATTTCCCGAAATCGGCGAGGAAACGGGGTAAATTTGCGAATTAAGGGCGGGGGTGGTGATATATATCATCCGAACCTCAAAAAGCGTCTCAAATTGCCTTAAAATGCGTTCTTGCGATTTTGAACTTTGTATTTGCAACGGAAGGCACGAGAGGAAGAGCGTTAAACGGCAAGACGATATGTGTGGCTGGCTGGTCTCCATTCGCTTGCTGCGCTGCGCTCACTCCGAACCAGGGAGAGGTCGGTTGAGAAGACGACACGGAGTTGAGAAGACAGGCGTCGGTGGAAGAGACGATATGTGTGGCTGGCTGGTCTCCATTCGCTTGCTGCGCTGCGCTCACTCCGAACCAGGGAGAGTAGATAGGGAAAAAGAAAAGAAAGGTAGTCGGTTAATAAGTAATAGTTACTCTGTAAGGCAGGGGGGAGCGAGGCAAAAATTTATGCCTAATTTTAGATTAAGATAAATAATAACATTAGTTATAAGACAATCGGCACTTATTTTTGCCTGCGTTATGTTTATATATATCAAGCTTTTCTGTTGTTTTTATCCGATTTTTAGTTATTAACTTGACATAATAGGGATGCGTAATTTTTGCTTTTCAGCTTTAAAAGTTTGTTGATATACCGTGCTTTTCTGAGGGTTGACTGACTTGCAATTCATAAGTCTTTTATTGTCATAGGCAAAAATTTATGTCTATTTCTTAAGATATAAGAAATCGGCATCTATTTTTGCCTGCGTTATGTTTATATATATCAAGCTTTTCTGTTGTTTTTATCCGATTTTTAGTTATTAACTTGACATAATAGGGATGCGTAATTTTTGCTTTTCAGCTTTAAAAGTTTGTTGATATACCGTGCTTTTCTGAGGGTTTATGCGGTTTACAAAACGATTTAGTGTGTTTTTGGTCAATTTTCGGGTCATTTTTACATCAAAAGTTTGTCTTTTGATAAGTAAATAAGTAACTGTCTTTTTCAAAAGTCCCCCCAAAAACCTTTAAGATTTTTTATATAGTAGAGGGATATTAAACCCTCAATCAAAATTTAGGAGGTTTTTGTGGGAAGTAAGTGGTATGAAATGTCAAAGCGACAAATGGATTTAATGTTTTCATGGTTTTTTAAAGATGAAATCAAAAAGAAAAAGGCGCCTTCTCAAATTAGAGATCTGATTGCTAATGCAAATAAAAGCCATATCAATAAGGTTGTTTCCGGTATGTGGGAGAACTTTCTTGCCAGGAAGTGGCTTGGAAATTATTCGGAAATAGAAATGGATGGAGTTAATATCGAGGATACGCTTGAGGATGCGTATTTTAAGAAAGTGCTTGCAGTTGCATCTCGTTTTACAAGTGTTTCCGAGGTTGGCATGGATAAAAGAATCAGATTCTTGTATTTAAAAGAAATGGTTACCAAGGGTATAAACGGTGCTGAATTTAGTTTCGGCTTAAAGAAAAACACACTTATGAATGTGTCGCCTGCGATTAGGAATGAGCTGGGTCTTAAAAACGCCCCGAATATAGCATACAATCTTGCAAAATATATTATTGGCTTGCGTAAACTGCCATTCAATAAAAGGAGCATTAAAGAGTTTGTTAATATCGCTCATTGTGTTAGAGCCGCAATCATTATGTTTGCAGAAATACATCTGCGCGGGAATAATCCGCGGACGCGCGATGAGATTTCCAAGCTGCTTCTGGAGCATAAATTAAATGTATCTAAGAAAACAAGGATTGTTATGTCGAAGATTAAAAGAAGACAAAAGATTTCAACGATCAAAGAAAAAATTGGGCAGAAGAAGCATGATCGTATTTACAAAGAAGTTTACTCCATCTACTCAAACCATATCCTGCACCATTGGATGCCTGAGATAATCGAGGAACCGGATATTGGCGGAGCAGATTGGAATCAGGACAAGAAAAAGATTATGCTCGATGCCATTTTGAAGTATCACCCTGAAATAACCAACGAACTTGCAAAAGACAACAAACGGCAGAGAAACAAAAAGATACTGTTTCTTTCAGAAATAATTGCGGAAGCGGAGCATGCAGCAACTGAGGCGATTGCGCTAAAGAAAAAGGCATTTAGAGACATGTCTGCTGTCATTCAGGATATGTTCAACATCAAGCAGGAAGAATCTGATAGAATTGCAGATGCGATTGCAAGGGCGATGGCTGTAATGTATGGGGTTAAGTTTGACGGAGTGTTAATGAAAAATACCAATACCTTTAATTTTTTGGACATTATTAAGAGCATAAATACCACTTTTTCGCTCATAAAACAGGCAAAAGATGCGCAGGAAAAGCTTGATCTACCGTTGGAGAAAGCAGGATCGAAAAGCTGAATTTTTGCATCAAAATTGCAGATTTTTTTGGGTTATTGAATAAGTGGGTTTTGGGATTACCATAATTACAATATTAGATAGGAGGTTTAATGTCTGAGGCTGTAGAAAGGCTTTTCGATTTTTGGGAAATGTTCGAGATTTTTTCGAATTTGCCTGAGGTCGAAATGCTTAATGAGAAAGGCGAAAAAGCAAGCGCATCATTGATCAATAAACGATTGAAAACGGGAAAGAATGAGATATACAGAGAGCCTAATATGGCTTGGAAAAAACGATATAATTCCGCAAATATTATTAAAGAAAAACAGTTTTTCTTTTGCCAATCACAGCTTGGTGTAACAAAGAAGGACAAAATAATCGAAAAAATCATCAAAAAACTTGGTATAACAATCCAAAAAAATACCGAAGAATACGATCATATAGAAAATGACTGGCTGTATCTTTTTTCTGTTGTAGCAAATTCTGAAAATATGATAATTGGAATACCGCAGGATGGTGCATCGGATAATGAGGATAACGTAGAAAAAACAGAGGCATCTTATCTTGCCGTTAAGATAAAACCTTTCTGGTTTTATCTTTCAAAGTTTTTAAATAATGAGAAAAAACAGTTATCTGCTAAATACATAATGAACGATATACAGGAATTTAACGAACGCTTTACTGAGAAATTCGGAAGTTATTATAACGACTACAATTATTGGATAATAGATACCTCTTTTGTTATAAAACTTGCTGGTTTTTGGAAGAGCGAAAAAAATCCGTTTCTGTTTTACATTGAAAAAAGAAATGAAAAAGGAAATCACAATTTAAAAGTGGTGGTTTATGACGGTGTAATAAAAGAGTTAGATACTCTCAAAGACATGGGAGGCAAAGGAAAACCGGAGGAAATAGAGAACAGAAAAAAGTATGCCAGAAGAGGATTAGGCTGGATTGAAGAACTTCAAGAGAAATGCGAAAAAAATGTTGAAACTATATATTATACTCACAGGCTGTTTGATGATGATAGAAGCAAGGTAGAATTTGACGGATTTCATAGAAAGTTAAAACCGGAAAGTAAGATTGATGATGTTGATAAGGCAGTTATTCGAATCTCAAAATATGCGATTAACAAATTTTCACCTGATCAGGTTATCTTACTTACAACGGATACGACAATGAAATTATGGGCTTCCGAGTTAGGTATATTTTCTACAGGTTTGCTTCCTCATGTTTACGAGCGAAAACAGAAGGGTTTAAGTGAAGACATAGCAAAAGAAATGATAACTTTTTCTTTGCAATGGCTTAAACTTGATGATCTTCTGGGATTAACAGCGGATGATTTTGAATATCCAATCGTATCATCGGGAAAGATAATTGATAAGAAGTATCTTTTTAGTGAAGTGGATAGATATATTAACGAACCGCCGTCCTTTTTTATAAGTGAGCTTGAGCTTGCTAAAAATAACTTTGGTAAAAACATAACTTTAAAGCATTATATTAAAGGAAATCCTAAAAGTAGGAAACTAAACAAAGATACTGAGCGTATGATTTTATCTCCTGAAAATATACCGCCTGCAAGATGGCTTAGTGAATCATGGGCAAAACCATTTTTTAATCAAGCATTGGCGTTATCGGAAGTGTATCGCAAATTTTTAAGACAGGATGAAAGCGGGATTGCAAGCGTCAACGGTCCTCCTGGAACAGGCAAAACTACTATTTTAAGAGATATAATCGCCAATATAGTTACCCATAGAGCTTATTATCTTGCTAAAGACATTATTGACGGTCGTAAAATACTTGAAAAAAGTGATTCGGCTTTTGGCAAGATTTATAGGTTTTCGAATAGACGGCTTTGTGATTACAATGTCGTTGTTGCTTCAAGCAATAACAATGCAGTAGAGAACATATCGAAAGAATTGCCGTTAATAGATAAAGTGGCTGAATACAAGGATAAACTGGCTGATGAACCTATACTTGCCTATTTCGCCGATTGTATGCAAGATTCAGAAAAAGGAGCCAGGTATTGGAGTCCCATATCTGTAGCATTAGGTAAAAAGGAAAATTTGAATAAGGTCAAAAGGAATTACATTAAAAAACTTGGTTTAATGCTTAAATACTTGGGAAAAACTGAGTATGAATTTAAGTCTAAAAGTGAAAAAGAAAAGAAAGAAGCTCGTGAAAAAAGCGAAAAATTAAAAGCGCTGATTAATAGTATAAATTTAAAACAGTATGCCGAAGATTTTCTTAAACTTCACAATGAAATAGAGAGTATAAAGCGACTGATACCGTTTGATAAGCTGATTGAAAGTGAAAGTTATTCTTTAAAAGATTATTATGAAAGCGAAAATAGACAGTTTGAAATTGTTTCTGACGAATATATGAAACTTAAAGACAAAGCAAATCTTCTCAGAA
The DNA here is from genome assembly GCA_027018745.1 of Bacteroidales bacterium. Taxonomy (GTDB): domain Bacteria; phylum Bacteroidota; class Bacteroidia; order Bacteroidales; family F082; genus Sulfidibacterium. Next base: position 5,126 of record JALUYM010000389.1, read on the forward strand.
GCGAATTGCATGAGATTTCAAAGAGGGCAAGAAAAAAGACTATTGATATTGAAAATTATAAGCAGTCTAATCGTTTCAGTCTTCGGTTGTCGAAAATTCCCATACTCAAAAGTTTAACCTTCGTTAAAAAAACTTTGGAAGAAATCCAACAGCTTGAAGAACAAGCAAGTTCGTTGACAAAACAAAAGCGCCAATTTGAAAATGAAGCAGAAGAACTGAAAGATAGGCTGTCATTCAACGAAGATATGTTTTATAGCAAAAAACAAATAAAAAACCAAGCGGCAAGGCTTTTTAAGAGTTTACGCATTGACAATTTAGATGACAGGGAATCTGATATTTTATCCGTGCCAAATGCAATTTATAACTATCCCGATAAAGAAAAACAGTTGTTTACTCCTTACGCGCAGGAAAATTTTGAACAAAAAAGAAAAGAACTGTTTTTCAAAGCTCTTAAACTTCATTACGCTTTTGTTTTGAAAAATAGAGAGAAGATAAAAGATAATATAGACCATTTCTTTGCTGTTTTATCGAATGAAAATGGGGTATTCAAGAAGGTTAAAGAAAGCGGTGTGGGTGTAGTTTCGGATTTTTGGACTGCTTTTTCTTTTGTAACGCCTGTCATATCCACAACATTTCATTCTGTTACAAATATGTTTGCCGTTCTTGATAAGCCTAATACCATAGGATTTGCGATTATAGATGAAGCCGGACAAGGCATACCTTATTATGCTGCCGGATTGCTTATGAGAGCAGTAAGAGCCATTGTAGTAGGTGATCCGCTGCAAATAGAACCTGTTGTAAAGATGCCTGCAAGTTTAAGGGATGCGCTTGCAAAAGGACTTAATGCCAAAGAGATAGCGAATGGGTTAGATTTACAGAATGAAGGCATGATAGTTCCCGGTATGGAACATGCAATTCAAGTTTCTGGTAGGGGATATATAGATACATCGGTTCAGGTGCTTGCAGATAGAGCATCAAGCGTTCAGTCTGTTATCAAAAGAGATAATTATGAAATTCCTATAGGAATGCCTCTGCGAATCCATTTCAGATGCAAAGAACCTGCATTCGGTATTGCTAATGCCATCGCTTACAGCAACACTATGATACACGGTAAGAAGACGGAAACTAAAGGGAAAGGAATTTATGTAAATGTTGATACGAACAATACCGGTTGGTTATCCAAAAACATATCCGCCGATGAAATAAAAATGGCAAGAAAATTTCTTGAAAAATACAAAAATAGATTAAGCGATGTTTATGTCATATCACCGTTTGTAGGCATCAAAGATAGTAAAGTTAGAAAAGAGCTTATGAATATTGAAAATATAGGCACGATACACACATTCCAAGGCAAAGAAAATAAAATCGTAATCATTATCTTAGGTGGAGCAACAGACGGTGCTATTAAATGGGCAACAAGAAAGCCTAATCTCTTGAATGTGGCAATTACAAGGTCGCAGGAACAAGTAATAGTTATAGGAAATAAAAACAGATGGTCGGAAAATGGCGGAGAGATGGCAAATCAAATATTCACTTTATTAGATTATTTTAATGAGGGGTAGTTTACAAAAAATCTGACTGTTTTTTGCAAAAGTCCCCCCAAAAACCTTTAAGATTTTTTATATAGTAGAGGGATGCAAAACTCTCAATCAAAATTTAGGAGGTTTTTGTGAATAGCAAACAGGTAAAGCAAGTTAGAACAAAGCTGATGGATGGCGAGGAAGTTTTGTTTATAGCAAAAAA
>JALUYM010000390.1 GCA_027018745.1 Bacteroidales bacterium
TGATCGACTAATATCTGCCGGTTTTGGCTGAGATACTAAAATGTTCTTGATTTTCAATGTCCCCAATTTTAAAACCCCAATTTCAATAAAACCTCTGCTGCACTTGGTTTTTCCCCGTTAAGAATTCATCGAATCCCCATTTTAACCAACAAAAACAAAGGCGCTATTTCAACGGCGCAAAGATATAAAAATAAATGAAGCAGATGATAATTGCGGGTCGTTAAACCAATTCTTATTGTTTGAAACCATTTGAACAATATCAAAACGGCCAATATAATAACCATGAAGTCAGACACTAAAATGCTGTTGGTATAGAAGTAAATTAAAAGTAAAGGGGTCAAAAAAATTCCGGTGATATAAGCCCAGAGAGCCGTATTTTTCATTTGCTGCCGTGCCTGGTTGGAAGTATTGAATATAAAACCGACGAGGAAAGTAAAAAACTGGTTGAACAGATAAAAAAGAATGACAACACCCATTGTTGTCCCCCAAAGTTCCGGCAGATGATAAACGTCCGCCGAGAAAATATGTAACCTCACCAGCTCTGTCAAAGCGAGCAGTGTTACGCTTATAAAAAAATTGAATATTAAAAACAGCTGGACAACCAGACCTGATTTTGCTGTATTGTCAGCCGGACGAAATGAACTTGTTTGCACAAACGAAGAAAAAACAGAACGGAATGCATAAGGGTAAAAAAAGCGGACAAAGGCGATGAAAGCCAGCAGCCCGAACAACACATAAAAAACAATATGGCCTGCCGGATGTACCACCTGTGGATGCAGCATAAGGATGGGGTGTTTTTGGAACAATTCCCCTGCCATTTTTGTACTGTCACCGGAAATTGAAAAAGTGCTGTAAAACAATGAATTTAAAATAACTGCAAACAAATCAAGTTTTTTTTGTGAAAAAATTAACTATTATGAATAACGCAACAAAATTAGTAATACTTTTGCAGCGGATAATTTTAAAATAAAGCCAAAATGGAATTAATTGATAAAATTCATGAAATGGCACGCCAGGCAGGGAAAACCATTGTCCTGCCCGAGGGGAACGAAGAAAGGAACCTTCGTGCTGCCGATCACGTTTTGAATGAAAAGATTGCTACGATTATTTTGTTGGGAAACAAAAAAGAAATATTGGACAAAGCCGTTTCTTTTGGTTTGTCAAATATTGAAAAAGCAACGATTATTGACCCCGCCGATCACCCGCAAAAAGAATTCTATGCCCGCATGCTTGCCGACATACGCAAGAAAAAAGGAATGACTTTTGAAGAAGCCATGAAGCTGGTTGAACAACCGCTTTATCTATCTACCTTGCTGATAAAAGATGGCAAAGCCGATGGGGAAGTCAGCGGTGCCGAGCATGCCACTGGTGATGTACTTCGCCCGGCTTTTCAGATTATTAAAACTTTGCCCGGCGTTAGTGCTGTTTCCGGTGCTTTTATTATGATTGTGAAAGATAAAAAATTTGGTACAGATGGTGTCTTGATCTTTGCTGATTGTGCAGTTAATCCGGATCCTACTACCCGGGAACTGGCAGAAATTGCCGTTGAGTCTGCAAAAACGGCTAAAAATATTGCCGGCATAGAGCCCCGCGTTGCCATGTTGAGCTTTTCGACAAAAGGCAGTGCCAAACATGAAAAAGTGGATAAAGTTGTGGAAGCCATGGAACTGGCCAAACAGATGAACCCTTCGCTGCAGATCGATGGGGAATTACAGGCCGATGCGGCTATTATTGAATCCATTGGACAGAAGAAAGCTCCCGGTTCTGCCATTGCCGGCAAAGCCAATGTATTGGTTTTTCCTTCACTGGAATCAGGAAATATTGCTTATAAACTGGTCCAGCGCCTGGCTGGGGCTGAGGCTGTCGGACCGATATTGCAAGGTCTGGCCGCCCCCATCAACGACCTGTCACGTGGCTGCTCAGTGGATGATATCATTAACATGATCGCCATAACAGCCAATCAGGCCAACGGTTTATATAAAGAAAAATAGCATAAAAAAGAAAACCTTAAATATTTAATTATGAGTGAATTACTTCAATTTAGCCTGGGAAATCGACTGAAACCAAAAGGAAATATCCAGACAATGGGTATTATTGGTTGTGGTTCTGTAGGGCAGGTAATTGCGCGTATTGCCGCGCAATATGGCATGGATGTCATTTTTTTGGATTTAACGGAAAAACGGCTGAAAGAGATTTATCATGATATTGAAGAACAGTTGGATGAGGTGATAGCTCATTGGGGAATCACCTCTTCCGAAAAAAAGCTGATCATGTCGCGGATTACCGGGACGACAAAATATAATGACCTGAAAGATTGTGATCTGGTGATTGAAACTATCAGCTCGCGGCAAAAGGGAACTTTGATAAACCTTCGAAAAGAATTGTTTAAAAAAGTGGAAAAAGTGGTGAGAAAAGATACGATTATTTCTTCCGATCTTTCAACCCTGATTATTTCCGACCTGGCCGTGGTGCTGAAAAACCCCGGACGTGCCATAGGTATGCATTTTATTGAACCGATTGATAAAGCTAATATTGTAGAGGTTGTCAAAGGCCGTGAGACAACGGATGAAACATATGATAAGGTAACCCGGTTTTTAAGGATGATTGGGAAAAAAGCTGTTCAGATCAACGAATCTCCGGGAAACGTTTCCACTCGAATCCTGATCCCGCTTATCAACGAAGCGTGTGAGATTCTTATGGAAGGAGTTGCCACCATTTCTGACATCGATGAAACCATGAAAGAAACAACCGGATACATATACGGGCCATTTGAAATTGCTGATAAAATCGGTCTGGATAAAATCCTGAAATACATGGACAACCTTTATCAGGAATATGGCGATAAAAAATATAAAGCTTCCCCGATTATAAAACGACTGGTCAGAAATCATTACCTCGGAGTCCAGACCCAAAAAGGATTTTATAATTACGAAGGAAACAAGCCCGTGAGCAATACCATTTCATGTGCTATTATTAATTAAGTGAAAACAAGAATAATATGAAAATAATTGTTTTGAATTGCGGTAGCTCATCTATAAAATATGAGCTGGTAAATATGCCTTCCAAAGAGGTGCTTGCCAAAGGCCTGGTTGAAAAAATCGGCCTTCGCGGAAGCGCTATCAAACACAGCCGGAATGATGGTCTCGAAAAGAAATTTGAGGGAGAGATACTGGACCATCAACAGGGAATTGAATATTTGCTTGGGGTTTTGATCAACGAAAAATATGGCAGCCTGAAAAGCATAGAAGATATTTCAGCTGTGGGTCACCGGGTAGTACATGGAGCTGAAGAGTTCAGCGGCAGTGTCCTTATTACGGATAAAGTGATTGATGCATTGGAGCGTTCTTCTGAATTGGCCCCGTTACATAATCCCCCCAACCTGAAAGGGATCTATGCCATGAAACAACTGCTGCCCGAAATCCCGCAGGTAGGGGTTTTTGATACAGCTTTTCACCAGACCATGCCCCCGCATGTTTTTTTATATGGCATTCCTTACAGCCTGTATGAAAAATATAAAATACGCCGTTACGGATTCCATGGTACCAGCCACAACTATGTTTCTCACCGTGCCTGCGAAATACTTGGCATTGATTACAACAAACCGAAAATTATCAGCTGCCACCTTGGGAATGGTGCTTCCATAGCTGCCATTAGAGATGGAAAATCATTTGACACTTCTATGGGGATGACACCAACCGAGGGTTTGATCATGGGGACACGTTCGGGAGACTTGGATCCCGGAGCATTACTGTTCATTGCTGAAAAGGAAAAAACTTCTATTGGTTATACCCGTACCCTGCTGAATAAATTTTCCGGTATGATTGGTATTTCCGGTGTTTCGTCAGATATGCGCAACATAGAAGAAGCTGCAGCCAAAGGCAATGAACGGGCACAAATTGCTTTGGAAATGTTTGCCTACCGGGTAAAAAAATATATCGGTTCGTATATTGCAGCATTGGGGGGCGTGGACATTCTTATTTTTACCGGTGGTATTGGCGAGAATGATATAGAAACGCGAAAAAAGGTCTTGGCCGATATGGGATTTTTCGGCATTGAACTGGATGAAAATATGATGAAAAAACGGGGACAGGAAATGATGCTCTCCACCGAAAATTCAAAGGTGAAAGTCATGGTGATCCCCACACAGGAAGAAATGATGATCGCTTCCGATACTTATGAGCTGGTAAAATAATTTTTTTAATTCTTTCATTAAAAAAGCCTGGCTGGATTTTCCGGTCAGGCTTTTTGGGTATAAGATGAGTATTACATGTTTTCCATCATCTCGTCTGTCATTTCCAGGTTATGAAAAACTTTTTGCACATCATCATCATCTTCAAACAGATCAATGATTTTCATGACTTTTTGGGCTTCTTCCAGGGGAAGTGCTTTTGTGTCGTTGGGAATACGTTGTAATTCTGCCGTTTCCGGTTCTATGCCCATTTCTTCAAGCTTTTTCATCATGTTGCCGAAATCTTCCATGGAAGTGGTAACATTGAAAAAGCCATCTTCCAGCTCAATATCTTCTGCCCCGGCATCAATGAGTTCCATTTCAAATTCGTCTTCATCCAAATTGTCTTTCGGAATAACAAATACGCCCTTGCGCTCAAACAGGTAGCTCAGGGAGCCGTTGGTCCCCAGGCTTCCGCCGAATTTATTGAAAATAGCACGGATATTGGAAACGGTTCGTTGCAGGTTATCAGTTGTACATTCCAAGTAAATGGCAATGCCGTGGGGCAGGTAGCCTTCATAAACAACTTCTGTAAAATTGGCGCTGTTTTTATCTTTTCCTTTGCTGATAGCCCTTTCAATATTGTCTTTTGGCATACTTTGCCCTTTGGCATTGGCAATAGCCATACGTAGCCGGGGATTGCCATCTGGATCAGGACCGCCTTCTTTGACAGCTACTGTAATTTCTTTGATGAGTTTTGAAAAAATTTTAGATCGTTTGGCATCCAAAGCGCCTTTTTTCCTTTTTATGGTTGACCATTTGCTGTGTCCTGACATAATGTACTGAAGATTTAGTTTAATGTTTTGCAAAATTAATAAATTTCGCTGGAAACAGAAGGCTTCTCTTCGAAGGGATAAAACTTTCTCTCACGATATTTTTTCTGTTTTTAATTTCCCGGCAGGAAACATTACTGTTTTAGTTCAGGCACAATGGCACGATAAAAACCTCCGGAATGTTTATCCTGTAGGTAAATATTCCGGAGGCGGTTTGATAAGTGAACAGAGGGGTGCTGTGGTTCAAATTTTACCAGCCTGAAATACTGATACCCGCCGACCATTGATGCAAATCAGGGCCCTGCCCTTTCAAAAACATTGCATTTAATGCATAGGTGGCATATAATGAAATAATTCCGTAACCCATACGAACGGTGGCATCAAAACGAAACGGTTGCAAATTGAAACTGTCTACACTTTTGACAATGTTCCGGTTAATCCGGTTGGGAGTAGTGTAGTAATCGGGTAACCCGGTGCCGGTGGAAGGATCTTCAAGATAATATTTTTTATTGGCTCCGTTAAAAAATATTTTGGTGTGGGTACGAAGACGGGCACTGACCAGCATGCCGAGTCCTATGAAAAACCGGTGACTGCGCCTTACGTTGTTCGTCTGAAATTCGAATATGACCGGAACAGTGACACTAAACAACGACAGCTTACTTTTTCGGACGTTGACACCTTGTATATAATAACCTTTTAACCGGTTACTGTCGGGTGATATATAAGTGGGGTTGGTAAAACGGTAATCATTAAAGCTGAACCCTACCCCTGTTATCATGCCAATGGTTTTGGCCTTGTTGAACCCGATATTCTGTTCATAAAGGTTTACATTAACGTTTATGGATTTCTCATATTGTTGGTTCAAAAAGGTGTATTTCCCAAATTGTGTGTTAAAATGCGGTGTAAAATAACCATCTATACCGATATCAACTCCTCCCCAATGTCCGTTAAACCTGGCAGGTTTGGTCCTTTTCCATTTTACATCGCCGTTGTTATCAACAATGAGGGTATGATTGCCCAGTTTGACTTTTGTAGTATCACCGTCAATGACTTCCACATGGATAGAGCCCACATTCACGCGTGTAGTGTCATTCCAGTTGTTAACGCCGGAGGGATTACTGTAAACAACTACCCTCGAATTTTTTGGCGGATGTTGCACCTCTATGGTTTTTTGTGCAGTATTTGCCAATCTAATGCTGGCTGCTGTTGTAACATCTTTGCTTAGAAATTTTTGTGCGTTCACCCGTACCTCGGCAGCCCCGGTGGCTTTGGCAAATACTGAGTCGGCTATCAGATGGGGTGTTTTGATATCGGCAGCTCCGCTGGCGTCAACGATAAGTTTTTTTGTTTTCCCCGAAAGGTAAATATCAGAAGCCCCCGAAGCATGGGCAACCACCTGTTGATATTTTAAAAAGAGTTTTACGTTAGCAGCTCCGCTGGCTGTCACTTTAAACTTTTGTCCACCCAGCGTATCAGCACTTTTTATCACTGAGGCACCTGAAGCGCGCAGGGAAACGAGGGAGGGAACCGTGACATAAAATTTTAGTTTTGTAGGGTTGATATTGGCATATGAAAAAGACAAGGTTTTGTTTTTTACGGAAGCCCGAATAATATTTAAAATATTTTCATCGGTTTCAATCATTACACTGTAAGGAGCACTGCCTTTGGTTAATATGGTAATATTGTCGGCTGCTCCGGCATTGATCCGGTTAAATGCGGGGATGGCCTCAGTGTGTTTTATGATGTGTCCGTTGCCTTTGATGCGCCTGAAATTTCGCTGACTGAAGGCAGGCTCTGTTAAAAAAGGCAGAACAAGGGCAAACAAAATCAATGTTGAAATAAATTTTTT
>JALUYM010000391.1 GCA_027018745.1 Bacteroidales bacterium
TTTTTCTTTTCAGGGGGCAAAACGGAAGAGGGTACCCTGTATTCCTTCTTTTCCGCAACAGCAGAAACGGAGGGTTGCACCGATGTAATCACCGGCATAGCCTTTTGCCTGCCTGCACCCATGACAACACCAAAGTTTTCTGTGGAAAACAGCGGATAGCCGAACCAGTTGACCTGTGGATAGGAAATAGCCGGTTCGTGAAGCAGATGAATCTGTTTTCTGAACAAAGTACCGGGATAACCCGTTGTAAAAAGATGGGCATGCCAGTAGAAACCGGGAGTTTTTGAATGGTATGGAAACATTTTCCAACGGTTGGCAGCAAAAACATCCAAAGAAGCATCGTACATGCCTGCCAGCAAAAAAGCAGGTTGTATTTTCCCTAAAACAGATTTTACCTGCAAAGTCCATTGCTCTTTTCCACCGGGTTGCAGGTAATTACGATTGGTTTGCAGGCTTATGACCAGTTTTTTGTTTGTAAACGGAACTTTCACTGTCCGGCTCCATGAAAAGAACCGGTTGTCCTTTACGGCCATAAGGCGTATTGCGAAATTACCGCGAAAAGAACCGGCAACCGGAATTTCCAGTTTCGTTAACTTCTTCCCCACGGTAATCCATTGACGCTGCACTACTTCCCGACCATTGAGCACCTCGTAAAACATCCGGAGGTATCCCGAAGCAGAGCCGACACGCAGCTGTAAAACATCACCAGGTTCTGCTTTTTCGGAAGAAAGGCTGGTCCAGAAAATCTCTTTAACAGGAAGTTTGGACGACCGCTCCGATGAGAGGGTAAAAAATTTCTTTACCGGTACTTCCGGCTGCCCTGTTACAGTGGCCTTCACAAGATATTCGCCGGGTTTCAGCTTTTTTATTTTTTGGGTAAAAACCCGGGCTTCTCCATTGACATCAACCATTTCAGAGGCAAGCAGTGTTTTTTTCCATTTGTTTTTGTCATTTTCATTGCCATAAGCAATATGGGGAAATTTTTCGATAAAACGGGCCTTGTTTATTAAGATAGTATCCGGTTTTGGCCAGGGAAGCCTGAGAAAATAATTATCCGGAGGGGTTAACCGGTATAGTTTTATTCTCACCTTAGCCGGGACCTCATTTCCCGAAATGTTTTGGGTCATTAGTTTTATTCCGTGGGATTGTTCACGCATTATCTTGGGGGATACCTGCAGTTTAAGCAAAACAGCAAGGCGCGAAATCCTGATTTCGCGGGTAGCCACATGACTTTCGCCACTGGCATCGGTAGCCTCCACATGAACAACAAAACGGTAAACAGGCCAGGCATCGGCGGGAATATTTTTGTCGGCCAAAGCCTGAAAAGTGATACGGAACCGCCCTGCACTGTCGGTATGTACCGTGCCACCGGCAACAGGAGTCTGGAAGGTTTGCCCGGGATACCACTCTCCATAAAAGGGAAACGGAAAATAACTTTCCCGTTTTACGGTATATTTTACCGGGATACCCGCCGGAACACCCCCGAAATAATAGGCTACTTTTCCCGTAAGGGTTACCTTCTGGTTCAGGGAAAAACCTTTTTTCAAGGGATTGAATACAACATAAAAAGCAGGCCGTTTATAGTTTTCCATCCGTATGCTGGTCATCCCGGTCGCCGTTCTGAGGATAAATTGCCCGTTGAGCGCCACATCGGGCAACACAAACGAACCGCTGAAAGAGCCGGCGGCATTGCTTACCATGTGCTGGTCATCCAGTTTTTTGTATTGGGCATTCAAAAGCTGGACATCCTGTTCCACTCCGGCTTTTACATGAGCATTATTCCCTTTCGACTCAACTACAATGCCTTTAATATAAACTGTTTGTCCCGGCCGGTAAATAGCACGGTCGGTAAATAAATAAGTATGCAAAACAGGATTTTTCCGGTAAACGGAACCGTAAAAACGGGCATAGGTATTGACATAAGTAGTATCAGTACCCTTATTGGCTTTCAAAATAAAACCGTTGTATTCATTGTCTCTTCCCAACGGGATCTGGAGAAAACCGTTGGCGTTGGTAACACTGGTGCCGAGTGCGGTGATGTTTTGCTGGTGTGCCCGGTAATCGTAAGAACGTCCGTAGATACTGACAGCAGCACCGGAAACCGGTGTTCCGCCGGCCCTGTCAAGAAGGTAAATATCCAAAGCCCGGGCACTGTTGTTTTTTCTGGAAAGCAATGCCAGTCGTGTAACCTGTATTTGCTGATAAAGGACCGTGCTTTTTTCGGAAAAATGCGGATCGTTGGAAACAAAAACCACATACGACCCCACAGGGAGTGCCGGCATAGCAATTTCAGCCGTATGAACCAGGTGATCACCGACAAACGGGACAGACTGCCCCCAGCTTGTAAACGCCGGGCTTTTTAACTCGTTTATTAGTTTCCTTCTTAAATTTTCACCCGCAGCCGGATTCTCAATATCAGGAGAATTCTTTATCACCTTAAAAAAAAGCCTGGAATTGTTTTTATATGTTACCAAAGCAAGAAACGGCCTGTCAGGCAACAAGGCCTGCGGCATTTTTATTTGGACAAATGGTTGGTTAATCTTTGTAATCAGGTTTTTACAATTATTGGCATAAGCAGAAGATGGAAATGCTTTCAATGCATTTTTACAAAGGTTTTCAGCTTCTGTCAGGTAATTTATTTTTTGTGGATGGATGACGGGCAGTTCCCGGAGGACCTGTGCCAGTCGGCTGACAATACGAACAGAAATTTCCCGATTTTTATACTGTCGCCATAAATTTTTCAAAGCATGGACATAAACAAGGTTATTTGCAAGGTTATCGGGAAGCTGTTCACGGACAAAGCGAAGCCTTTTCAGGTCGACATCCACAAAAGCCCGGGCCTGATGCCCTGCTTTGTGTAAACGTAACAAATGTTGGAACAATACCAATATCCTACCCGTGGCGGTACTGGTGTCAGGGGAGAAATTCATTTTTAAAAACCGGGCTGCCGGAGCCAGTAAATTGGTGTCCACCGGTATGGATTGAACAGAAAAAGCCAGGCGGGCATCACCGGAAGAAAAATAATTTATGGCGCGATGAGCCAGCAAATCGTACAAAGTGGGCCACAAAACATAAGCGCTGGTGTCGCTTTTTTGTAAAACAGCAGAAAAACCGGACAGGGAAACCCGGCTGAGCGTTACAGGAGAAGATACGGAAGCAAGATAAGCGTTTTTAATTTTCAGGCTCCATTGCCTGGCATTCAGGGTTTCCAATGAGGTATCCGCCACCGCCGGTGTTTTCCTGTTCAGGATTTTATTGAAATGAGCGTCAAAATAGCTCTGGCATAATTGTCCTAACAAAGAGGAAAGCAGTGCCTTTTCAACCGGAGCAGCCGTTTTTATTTCCCTTTCAAACTCTCGAATACTTTTCAGCCGGAAAGATTCCTGAAACCTGCTTTGTAAACTAATCCGGTATAACAAACTCTTGACTATCTGGGTTTCATTCCCATCTTCTTTGGCTTTAGCGTAAATAAGTTGCACTGTTTTTAAAGCGGATCCCGGCAGGTCCTTTTGAGAATATTGCCTGACTTTCTCCCAGAGATAATTGTAATTTTCGTTTTTTTTACTTTCCTGCCAGGAGGCAAGCAACAGGAACAAAAAAATACCAGTTAAAAATACCCATAGTTTTTTCATAAAAAGGAGATTTTTTCGGAACATTGATTTAAAGCAAAGATAATGCCGTTATTCTGAAAAACAAAAAACGGCCCCGGCCTGAAAGCCGGAACCGTTAATTTTCATCAGGAACATGTCAAAAATAAAGTTTCTTAAAATGAATATGTTCCTTATCCTTTCAAAGCTTCCGCTGCACTGGCAATCTCGAGAATTTCGTTGGTAATGGATGCCTGCCGGGCTTTGTTGTAATTCAGTTTCAGGTCTTTCAAAAGTTCGGTTGCATTGTCGGTGGCCTGGTGCATGGCTGTCATACGGGCGCCGTGTTCGGCGGCAAAACTATCGAGCAGGGCTTTGTAGAATTGTACTTTCAGCGATTTTGGGATCAACTCGGTAATAATTTCCTTTTTACCGGGTTCAAAAATGTAATCTACCCGTTTATGACCTTTTTTCGTTGTTTTGTCGGGTACTGATTCAACAACAGGCAAAAACTGTTCGGTTTGCAAAATCTGTACAGCAGCATTTTTAAACTGGTTATAAAACATCACTACTTTGTCGTAATGGCCTTGGGCAAATTGCTGCATCAGGTTTTCGGCCAGCGGCACCACATTATTAAAACTAAGTTTATCAAAAATGGCATTTTCTGTTTCTTTTATTTTAAAACCTTTGGCTTTCAGTATATCAGCCCCTTTTTTACCGATACAGAAAAAATCCACCTGTCCCTGTTTCAATTGCGAAGCATACGTTTGTTCAGCCTGTCGGATAACTTCTTTTACCACGTTGTAGTTAAAAGCGCCGCAGAGTCCCCGGTTGGAGGTAATAGTTACCAAAAGGATTTTTACGGGTTCGCGGGGAGTGGTATAGATATTTTCATTTGACCCTTCGAGGCTGGCACTCAAGTCCTGCATAATCTCCTGTAGTTTTGCAGCATATGGCCGCATGGTCGTAACGGCATTTTGTGCTTTGCGCAATTTGGCAGCAGCTACCATTTTCATGGCGCTGGTAATCTGCATGGTCGACTGTACAGAAGTTATTCTGGTGCGGATTTCTTTTAAGTTAGCCATAATATTGCGTCTGGTTTAATTTACTATTTGTAACGTCCCGAAATGCCGGCTGCTACTTTTTTCATGGTTTCAACAGCCTGATCAGTTAGTTTACCCTGTTGCAGTTCAGACAATATATCGCTGTGTTTGTCACGCATAATGGCAAGGTAATTTTCCTGAAAATCATGCACTTTATCAATAGGCACATCGCGCAACAGGTTGTTGGTGCCACAGAAAAGAATAGCAATCTGTTCTTCTACTTTCATGGGCGAATACTGGTGCTGTTTCAGGATTTCCACGTTGCGGCGGCCCTTTTCCAGGACGTTGAGCGTGGCGGCATCCAGGTCGGAACCAAATTTGGAGAAAGCTTCCAGTTCACGAAACTGTGCCTGGTCAAGTTTCAGTGTACCAGCCACTTTTTTCATGGATTTGATCTGTGCAGAGCCTCCCACACGTGAAACCGAAATACCCACATTGATAGCAGGCCGGATACCTGCATTGAACAGGTTGGTTTCGAGGAAAATCTGGCCATCGGTAATGGAAATGACGTTGGTGGGGATATAAGCAGACACATCACCTGCCTGTGTTTCAATAATGGGCAATGCTGTTAAAGAGCCTCCCCCTTTTACCATGTGTTTGATACTATCGGGAATGTTGTTCATTTTCCGGGCTATTTCATCCGAGTCAATAATCTTAGCAGCCCGCTCAAGCAGACGGGAATGAAGGTAAAATACATCACCCGGGTAAGCTTCACGTCCCGGGGGACGGCGCAGCAGCAGAGAAACCTCGCGGTAAGCAACAGCCTGTTTCGACAGGTCATCATAAACAATCAAAGCCGGGCGACCGGTATCGCGGAAAAACTCTCCGATAGCAGCTCCGGCATAAGGGGCATAAAACTGCATGGCTGCCGGATCGGAAGCAGTGGCCGAAACGATCACTGTATAGGCCATGGCGCCATTATCTTCCAACGTTTTCTGAATTTGAGCCACCGTGGAACCTTTTTGTCCGGAAGCAACATAAATACAGTAAACCGGTTCTCCTTTATCGTAAAATTCTTTTTGGTTGATGATGGTATCGATGGCAATAGCCGTTTTCCCTGTCTGACGGTCACCAATGATAAGCTCACGCTGGCCCCTGCCAATGGGGATCATGGCATCGATGGCTTTGATACCGGTTTGTAGCGGTTCATTCACCGGCTGGCGGTAAACAACCCCGGGGGCTTTCCGTTCCAACGGCATTTCATAAAGTTCTCCCTCTACAGGGCCTTTGCCATCGATGGGTTCGCCAATGGTATTGATAACGCGGCCCAGCAGGCCTTCTCCCACCTTAATGGAAGCAATGCGTCCGGTACGTTTTACCTTGTCACCTTCATTAATATTTTCCGCATCACCAAGCAGTACAACACCCACATTGTCTTCTTCGAGGTTTTGTACAAGCCCCATAAGTCCGTTTTTTTCAAATTCGACCAATTCGCCCTGTTCGGCATTGGAAAGTCCGTAAACACGGGCAATCCCATCGCCTATCATCAGGACGGTGCCAATTTCTTCGAGTGTGGCTTCCGATTCAAAGCCTGCCAGTTCCTGTCGCAGTATGGCTGATACTTCAGCCGGTTTGATGTCTGCCATAATTTTATGTTTTATTTTTTGTTTCGGGTTAAAATTTTGTGTAACCTATTTCAATTTTTCAGCATATTTTTTCCGTAGTTTTCTAAGCTGTGTCCTAACACTGGCATCATACTGGTAATCGCCCAGCCGTGCCACAAACCCTCCAATGAGCCCTTCGTCCGTTATGTCGGCCAGTTCAATTTTTTTGTCTGTAATGGTTTTCAGTTTTTCGATAACCTCTTTTCTGATTTTTTCGTCAGAACCCGTAGCGGTTACCAACTCTGCTTTGACCACATTTTTAAAGTCAAGGTAAATCTCTTCGAAAGCAGCACAGATACCCTCGAGATAAATTTCACGTCTTTTCCGAATTAGCAGGCTGAAAAACCGGAGTGTCAGATCGGTGGTCTTCTTTTCAAAAATTTTGTAAAGAATTTTCACCTTTTTGTCATCATGCAATACAGGATTAGCCATAATCCGTCTCAGTTCCCGGTTTTCGTCCAAAACCTTACCCACCAAACGCATATCTGCTGCTGTTTTTTCTTCCAACTTGTTTTCAAGAGAAAGGCTGAACAG
>JALUYM010000392.1 GCA_027018745.1 Bacteroidales bacterium
TCAGCGATAAAAAAATAGCATTCGTTGGTTTCCTGCATCTTTACAAAATTCTTTACCGCACCAAAGTAATTCCCGAGGTGCAAGTGTCCGGTGGGCCTGATGCCGCTTAATACGATCTCCTTTTTTTCCATGGGGGCAAAAATAGTAAAAATCAGCTGTAAAAAGCTGTTAACTTTTCAGAACGAACAGTACCTTAAAACTTAACCGGCGTGTTGGTAAACCCTTTTAATGAACCTTTTCTCCACCAAAAAATAAAAAGTAAAAATCAACACCTGGTTGATAAAGGCTATGGACAAACCATACGCTGATCCGTACCAGATGGCAACGGCATAAGCCGGAATCTGCCCAATGCCATACATGGGATTGCTAAAATATTTGTAAGGCCCTGTCACCACAAATTCAGAGATTTTCCTGCCGAGGAACATGTCTTTCCAGTAATAGATGTCTATCGTCACTACTTTGGCCGCCCATATTTTTACAAGAAAGCCGCCCAAAAACAGTATCGCGGTTATAACAACGATGAAACCTTTATCCATAAAGTGAAAAAGGTTTCCGGGGTAAGCGGAAGCGACAAATCCCAAACTGGAAGCATTATGAAAAAACAGAAAACCGGCCATGGTTTCATAAGTCAGGTAACCTTTATTTTCCCCCCATTTTTTAATGAACAGCCGATGTAGGCCGTTTTTTGAAAGGACAGTCGTAATGAAACCGAGGTATAAAACTTCGCTGACACAAAAATATAAAATGGCAAGGTGAGCATTATGAGGGTGAAAAATGTTTAAGAAAAGTACAAAAGCCAAAGAGGCAGCCATGAGAATTTTTCTTGTCACCGGCGCATTTCCGGGAACATACCCGGCCATGGAAATGATGAGAATGAAAAGTTCAGAAATTTTTTCAAACGGTTTACCGGATTTTGAATATTCTTTAACCATACTTTCATTTAAACCGAGAAATTGAAAACACTTCTCATCCCCTTGTTGTATCAATATTCAAAATTAAATAATTTTTCCTTTTGATCCTATGCTTTCCTGATAATATTCAATTATTTATTTCGCCGGAAAGAAAAAAGCCGTTCGGAATTTTCCAAACGGCTTTTTCGGTTAAAAAAACTTTATACAAGATTAAAGGTCTTTTTTAACGAGATAAAAATCCACTTTCTCGGCATAATCACCTTCAATGCGTTCCTGCATTTCTTCAAGGTTAGCCGGGGGTGGAACAATCACGCGGTCTCCCTTGCGCCAGTTAAGCGGCATGGCCACGCTGTTGGCATCCGAAACCTGCAGTGCCTCGAGAGCGCGAAGAATCTCATCCATGTTACGGCCAACGTTCAAAGGATAATACATTACGAGCCGGATTTTTTTGGACGGGTCGATAAAAAAGACCGCACGCACGGCGGCAGTTTCGCTTTCGTTGGGCTGCAGCATGCCGTAAAGTTTGGACACTTTCATGTCGATGTCGGCAATAATCGGAAAGTCGAAATAGACACCGGTGTTTTTTTTCACATTGTTTACCCAGGCAAGATGCGCATGGATACTATCAATGCTCAGGCCCATTAGTTCGGTGTTGAGGGCATCGAATTCGGCTTTACGTTGGGCAAAACCGCTCATTTCGGTTGTACAAACCGGGGTAAAATCGGCCGGGTGCGAAAAAAACACTACCCATTTGTCTTTGGCATATTCCGAAAATTTGATTTTTCCTTTGGTGGTAACGGCTTCAAAATCGGGAGCCTGGTCACCGATGCGAGGCATCACGTTCAATTCTTTTGTTTCTAATTCCATGATAATTAAATTTAAATGTTTATAATTAATTGAATATATTTCTGTTTTAATTGCTTTGCAAAAGTCCGCATTAAAATAATATAAATCAAATCAATTGTTTCTATAAATTAATAGATTTTATCTATCTTTGTAACATGATTTCACTCATACAACTGGAATATGCCGTGGCAGTAGACACTTACCGCAATTTTGCCAAAGCGGCCGAAAAATGTTTTGTCACGCAACCCACGCTGAGCATGCAGCTGAAAAAAATGGAAGAAGAGCTGGAAGTGATCCTGTTTGACCGCAGCAAACAGCCGGTAATTCCCACAGAGGCAGGAAAAGAAATCATTGAGCAGGCACGGCTGGTGTTACAGGAATCCAAAAAACTCCAACAAATGGCCAAAGAGGTCAGGAACCGGTTGAGCGGGGAGTTGCGCATGGGCATTATCCCCACCATTGCCCCGTACCTGTTGCCATTGTTTGCAGGACGCTACAAACAGGAGTATCCGCTTGTCCACATGAAAGTGGAAGAACTGATTACCGAACGCATTGAAGAAAAACTACAGAAAGACCAGTTGGATGTCGGGATTTTGGTAACGCCGCTGCACAACAAAGCAGTGATAGAACATCCGTTGTATTACGAAGAGATGCAGATTTATTCCCATCGCGCCAATCCGCTTTTTAATAAGCCGGTTATCGAAGTAAAAGACATAGCCTCACCGGAATTGTGGTTGTTGAGCGACGGGCATTGTTTCCGCAACCAGGTTATCAATCTTTGCGACCTGCAAAACATGGAATCGGACACTTTGCCTTTCGATTATGCCGGCGGCGCCATCGACACGCTTATAAAAATCATTGACAAAGAAGGTGGTTTCACCCTCATACCAGAGCTGGCAGGCTTAGACCTGAAAGGCGAACAGAAAAAGCAACTCCGCCATTTCAACGACAAAATTCCTTTGCGGGAAGTGAGCCTGGTTTACACCCGGCAGTTTGCCAAAACACGTCTGGTAAATTCGCTCGCCGAATGTATCAAAAAGACGATTCCGCAACACATGCTTGACACTTCGCGCGGGATATTGGTTGAATGGAGATAATGCCATTAACCAAGGCAAAGGAAACATGAAGGGATAAAAAAACAGTTATTTTCAAGCAACAGCTATAAAATCAGTTTTTTAAAGTGTGGCGCTTCGTGTTACCAATTGCCGGTCCAATTTTTTGAAAAGGCCCTGCAATACTTTTCCCGGCCCCACTTCAATCACTTCCGTGACCCCATCTGCCAGCATGTTTTGCATGGTTTGTGTCCAGCGGACAGGAGATGTCAGTTGTGAGATCAGGTTGGTTTTAATGATTTCGGGATCTTTCACGGGCTGCCCCGTAACATTTTGGTAAACAGGGCAAATACCCAAATTAAATGAAGTATTGTTAATAGCTTCTGCCAGTTCAATCCTGGCAGGCTCCATCAGCGGCGAATGAAAAGCCCCGCCAACTTTCAGCATAACAGCCCTTTTAGCGCCGGCATCTTTGCATTTTTCCACAGCCTTTTCCACCCCGCTGATTGTACCGGAAATTACCAGTTGTCCCGGACTGTTGTAATTGGCCGGAATAACGACATCATCGATACTTTTGCAAATGTTTTCCACCACATCGTCTTCCAGGCCCAGGATGGCAGCCATGGTTGAAGGTTCCGTTTCGCAGGCTTTTTGCATGGCTTCTGCCCTTTTGGCCACAAGCCGTAACCCATCTTCAAAAGACAGCGTGCCGTTGGCAACCAATGCTGAGAACTCTCCGAGGGAATGGCCGGCAACCATGTCAGGTTTAAATTCATTGTTCATGGTTTTTGCCAAAATGACAGAGTGGAGAAAAATGGCCGGCTGTGTAACCTTGGTTTGTTTCAGGTCTTCTTCCGTACCGGCAAACATAATATCTGTAATATTAAATTTCAGAATATGATTTGCTTTGTGAAACAGATCTTTGGCCTTGGAAGAATTGTCGTACAATTCTTTCCCCATGCCAACATATTGTGCTCCCTGTCCGGGAAAAAGGTAAGCGATCATATAATTATTTTAAAAAGTAATTTTTACTGACGGTTTCCAAAAAAACGCAGCAAAAATAGAAATAAATTGATAAAATCAAGATAAAGGGCCAATGCACCCATAATGGTCATCTTTCGTGTTCCTTCGGCACCTTCCACCATACCCGAGCCGATCCTTTTCAGTTTCTGCACATCGTAGGCCGTTAGCCCGGTAAATATCAGAACCCCGACAAAGCTGATAATATAGCTCATGCCGGTACTGTGCATGAACCAGTTTACGACCATGGCAATGATCAGTCCTATCAAAGCCATGAACAGAAGTGCACCGAACCTGGTCAGGTCTGTTTTGGTAGTATAACCCAAGACGGCCATAACGCCGAACATACCTCCTGTTACCAGAAACGTTGTGGCAATGGAAGTTCCGGTAAAAGCCAGAAAGACAAAGCTCAGGCTCATCCCCATCAAAATGGAATAAACAATAAACACCAGTGCCATGGTAGATGCCGCCAGTCGTTGGTAACCTGCTGACATCCAAATAACAAATCCTATGGGAGCCAGCATAACAACCCAGCCCAAAACAGTTATTCCCGTTTTTGTATAAAGCAGCGAAATCAACTGGGGGCTTGAAGCAAACACCCACGAAGTAAGGGCTGTTATTCCCAAAGCCAGGAACATCCAGCCGAAAACGCCGGCAAGAAAAGTTTTGGCTACCGGTACGGCAGTTGTTTTTTCGCCGGCGAAATTCTTTTCTAACTGATTAATATCCATAATATTAATTTTTTTAGTTTAACCATCGTCAAGACAAATGAGAAGAAATCAAATGGATGAATTCCTCCCGTGTCTCTTTTCTTTCAAATGCTCCCGTAAAGTCGGAAGTAGTGGTGACAGAATTTTGTTTCTGCACACCCCGCATAGCCATACACAAATGTCGTGCCTCAATGACAACAGCCACCCCCAAAGGGTTTAAAGTTTCCTGAATAGCTGTTTTTATTTGGGTGGTCAGGCGTTCCTGAACCTGCAAACGACGGGCATATGCTTCAACAACACGGGCAATTTTACTCAGGCCGGTTATATATTTATTAGGAATATAAGCAACGTGCGCCTTACCGATAAAAGGGATCATGTGATGTTCGCACATGGAAAAAATATCGATGTCTTTCACAATGACCATTTGTTTGTAATCTTCCCTGAAACGGGCCGATAACAGAATTTCCCTCGGATCATGATCATAACCCTGTGTTAAAAACTGTATGGATTTGGCAACCCGTAAAGGTGTTTTTAATAATCCTTCGCGGGAAACATCTTCACCAATCAGTTTTAAAATCTCTTTATAATGATAAGTTAATTTTTCCAGCTTATCAGGGGCATAGGTTTCAATCCTTTCGTAATCAAGCATTGACTTTGGTTTATCCATTTAACTTATTATTTTTAATAATTCCATAAACTTATTATCCGAAATACTCAACAAAATTGTTTTCAGATTCATAGATCTTGACAGAATAAAGCGTTATTCCCAGACCGGAAATGCTTTTCTCAAGTTGGTTCCAGATGCCAATGGCCAGATTTTCCGTAGAGGCCATCTTGTTTTTCATGAAATCCACTTCGAGGTTAATGTTTTTATGGTCTATTTTTTCAATAACTTTTTCCCTGATCATCTTACTGAGCGTTTTCAGGTTGACCAGAAACCCTGTTTCCGGATCAACATCCCCTTTTACCGTAACAAACAGCTCATAATTGTGCCCATGCCAGTTAGGATTGGAACATTTACCAAAAACTTCCATGTTCTTTTCATCGCTGTATTCTTCTTTGAAAAGGCGATGCGCAGCATTGAACCGTTCTCTTCTCGTAATATAAATCATGACACAATTTGGAAAGCAAAGATAGGTTTTCTTAAAGAGTAGCAGGGTTAAAATATCTAAAAACTTATTTATAATCGGTCTCTTTCCGGATTTTAGCGTTTGATCCTTCTTGTGAGCTCTGTGGCAAAGACAAAATCGTTCAGTTCTTTTTTATCAGAGGTCAGGATTGTTTCTTTTGTTCCTTCCCAACAAATTTTGCCATGGTTAATAAAACATATTTTTTCGCCGATCTGAAGGACAGAATTCATATCATGGGTATTGATAACTGTTGTCATATTAAATTTTTTGGTCAGGGTGGACAACAATTCGTCAATTCTTTCAGCAGTTTTAGGATCCAATCCCGAGTTGGGTTCATCGGCAAATAAATATTTCGGCATAAGCGAAATGGCCCGTGCAATAGCTACCCTTTTTACCATTCCCCCGCTCAGCTCGGCAGGATATTTATTATTGGTACCGGCAAGGTTCACGTTTTCAAGAACATAATTTACCCGCTCCTTTTTGGCTTTCAAACACATATCGGTAAACATATCGAGCGGAAACATAATGTTTTCTTCCACAGTTAACGAGTCGAACAAAGCCCCACCCTGAAACAGAACCCCCATTTCCTGACGAATGTGCTTTCTTTTCTTGTCCGGTATATTGGAAAAACGCCTGCCGTGAAAGTCCACTTCCCCGCTGTCCACATCATACAATCCGATACAACATTTCATCAAAACGGTTTTCCCCGAACCGCTCTGTCCGATAATCAGATTGGTTTTCCCTTCATCGAAAGTTGTACTGACATTATCAACGATGAGCTGTCCGCCAAAACTCTTCGATATGTTTTTCACCTCTATCATGTCAGTAATAATTGTGTAAGGACCAGGTCAAAGAAAATAATCAGGATACTGCTCACTACGATGGCTTCGGTACTGGCCTGCCCGACTTCCACCGAACCCCCTTTTACCGTGTATCCTTTGTAGGCAGAAACAGAAGTGATAATAAAAGCAAAAACCACTGTTTTTATCATAGCATATGTCAGCGTAAAGGGATCAAACCATGATCGTATTCCTATGATATAATCGGAAGAAGGGATCAACCCGGTGACAGAACCCATGACCCAGCCGCCAAAGATGCCGAGAAAAATAGAAAAGACAATAAGCACCGGAAAATAGATCATGGCAGCAGTTATCTTCGGAAGTACCAGATAGTTGGGAGGATTAACACCCATAACCCTTAAAGCATCTATTTGCTCGGTAATACGCATGGTGCCGATTTCAGATGCAATACGGGACCCCACTTTCCCCGCCAGGATCAAACTGATAATGGTGGGCGATATCTCCAACACCAGCATTTGCCGTGTAGAAAAACCAATGATGGACTTGGCAATAAAAGGCGAATCGATATTATAAGCCATTTGAATAGCAATAATGGCCCCGGTAAAAAGCGATATAATGGCAATAATGCTAATGGAATCAACCCCAAGCCGTTTAAAATCATATAATAACTGGCGGCGAAAAACAAAGCCTTTATCAGGTTTTTTGAAAGCCTGAAGCACCATAACTACATAGTCGCCTATTTGATAAAGTATGTTCATAATGACGCAGCTAAATTAAAGAATTTTACAAGACATTGTTTCCTTGTCCTGCACTTTGATGTATCATCGGTATTAATTAAGCCATAAACCCTGTTATTTACATCTTTAAAGTTCCTTTAGAATTCATAAATAACTTTGTTTGATTTTCCAATCAAGTTGAAGTTGTTTTAAGTTTAAAATAAAACTCAATTATAAAGACTTGTAAATCACGTTTTAAATGGTCTTTCAGTTAATCTATACCAAGCCTAAATTTGAAGGTATTATCTGTAATTTAAAACTTTCCTTTAATTTTGTATTCCCAAAAAATTAACAACTCATGCTGTCAACACATAAAGTCATTATAATTTTCGGGCTTTTTTTTCTGTTTTTTTCCGGACAGGTCTTTGCCCAGCATTCCCGGCCTGACACCATACATGCATTACGTATTGATCACCCCATAAAACTGGATGGCAGGCTCAATGAACCGGCATGGCAACAGGCACAGAAAATATCTAATTTTACGCAACGCGAATTACATGAGGGGCAACCGGCTACCGAACGTACCGAAGTTGCTATTTTATACGACACCAAAAATCTATACATAGGAGTCTGGTGTTACGATGATCAGCCGGACAAAATAGTAGCCAGCCAAATGCAGCGTGATTTTAACTTTGGTACGGATGACAATTTTCAGATCATGATCGATCCTTACAATGACCAGCGCAACGGATACCTGTTTGTTACCAATCCCAATGCAGCCCGCGCGGATATGATGATATCGCAAAACGGGCAAAGCAGCAATGAATCATGGAACGGCGTTTGGAACGTCAAAACAACACGGACAGCGAAAGGATGGTTTGCCGAATTTGAAATCCCTTTTTCCACCTTGCGGTTTTCCCAAAACAAAACACAGATATGGGGGATCAATTTCGAACGCAACATCCGTCGCAAACGTGAGCAGGACGACTGGCAGGGATGGTCGCGAAACTCAGATATACAACAGGTTTCCAATGCCGGTTACCTTGTCGGTATCAAAGGGATCAGTAAAACATCACTCATCGAATTAAAACCATATGGTATTACCGGGGTACAAAAAGATGAAGGGGAAAAAGGAATCTTTAAATGGAACCTGGGCGGCGATTTGAATTATCTGATCACTCCTACTTTAAAACTGAATGTAACCATAAACACGGATTTTGCCCAGGTTGAATCGGATCAAATGCAGGTAAACCTGACGCGGTTTTCACTTTATTATCCTGAGAAAAGAGAGTTCTTTCTGGAAGGGAAAAATTATTTTAATTTTAATCTGGGAGAAACACAACCTTTTTATTCGCGCCGCATCGGGCTGGCCCCCAATGGCTCCATTGTTCCTATTATTGCCGGTACAAGGATCATGGGGAAAACAGGAAAAACTTCCATCGGCGCCATGAGCATCGAAACCGCCAGAAAAGATACGCTGCCACTTACTAATTATTCGGTTGTCAGGGTAAAACAGGATATCTTTAAAGAATCAAGTGTGGGGATGATCGCTGTCAGCAAGCTGGAACCGGGACAGCAAAACTTTGTGTATGGTGCTGATTTCAATTATTTTAACTCTCATTTTAAAGGAAACAAGAACATTGCTTTCGGGGGGGCACTGGCACAAAGTTACACATCCGATCATACAAAAAAAACAGGAATGGCCAGCCGGTTATTCTTCGCTTATCCAAATGATCTGATTAAAATTTCGGCCGAATGGGACCGCTCCGGGGCCGGTTTTAATCCGGAAGTCGGTTTCCAGCGCAGAAAAGCTTATCAACTGTTCAATGGTTATTTCGCCATAAGGCCACGTCCCAAAAAGATCCATTTTATCCAGCAATTTCACTTTAAATTCTTTGAATTCAATTATTATATTGATGATAGAACGCACAAACTGCAGTCGTTTTGGTCTGAATTCAGGCCGTTGGGCTTTGTTACCCGCAGCGGCGAATTTTTTGAATTCAATATCCAGCGTAAGGCTGAAAACCTGACGGAAAACTTCAATATTTACAGCAACATCATCATTCCCGTAGGAGAATACTGGTTTACCGACTGGGAACTTCAATTCGGCACTTACCGTGGACGGAAAGTTTACGGTTTTGTTTTTACCAACTGGGGAGGATTCTATAACGGAAAGCGAACACTGTTTGCCGGGGTTTTAAACTGGCAAATTTCAAAACATTTGCGGTTTAGTGCCCGCTATTCCCATCAAAACGTCTTTTTACCCGGGGGTAATTTCGTGGTACACGAAATAAGCAGTCATATTGACTTTGCCGTGAATCCTGATTTATTCGGCTCTGTATTTGCCCAATGGAATAATCAGGTACAGGAAATGCTCATGAATTTCCGTGTAGACTGGATCCCCAAACCGGGAACAAATCTTTATTTTGTGGTCAACCAGGGTTACGACACGGAAAACCACAGATTCGACGCCAGGTATACTACCGTTCAGGTAAAACTAATTTGGCGGTTTGTATTGTAGGAAAAGGGGGGTCAGGTATCAAATTTCAGCTTGTCTCGCCTTGAAAAATCTTACCTAATAAAAAATCACTTTTGTTTTCGGGTGCGTTTGTTTGAAATGATCCACCTTTTTTTCTCTCAGCAGGGTATGGTCGCAACGGAGCAGTGTCAAATGTGTCAAAGGCATAATGTATTTCAGACTGTTTATCCGGGTGTTATTAATGACCAAGACCCGCAAATGAATTAGCCCTGACAGGGGTTTCAGGTTCCTGACCTTTGTTCCTGAAATATTCAGTTTTTGCAAATTGCGCAATCCCTGCAGAGGATAAAGGTCGTCCACCGAGGTATTTTCCAGGTTCAACGAAACCAATTGTTTCATGCGTGCCAGGGGATCAATGTCCGCCAACGGACTATTGGTAACCGAAAGCGCTTTCAACCGTTTTAACCCGGTAACAGGTGTAATATCAGTAATACTGGTATTATCCAGTTTTAATGATGCCAAATGAACAAACACCGTCAATGGTTCTGCACTTTCTATGTCTAAATGATTGGTTATATTGACTGTTTTCAAATTTACCAGTTGTTGCAACTGTTCGGCAGTAGGCGGATTATCGATTTCCATCTGCTGCGAAAAAGCATTCTGCCAGGGTTTGTTAAGGTTATCCCACCAAAGCCTGAGGCGCGTCGATTGGAACAATACGAGACACCGGGGCAAATATTTTTCCAAGGCAAGTACGTTTTTCTGCCGGACGCCGGTACTGTCAGCCAAAACCAGCGTTAATTCACTATTGTTTGCCAGCGGTATTAAATCACGAACAGAAGTGTTCCGGATGTTTATGGTTTTTAAATTTTTCAACTTTTGCAACGGGGCCAGCGATTGAATCCGGGTATCGCTCACATCGAGCCGGCGCAATGTCCTGACAGAAGACAACGGCTCCAGACTACTGACTGATGTTCCTGAAATATTAAGCGTTTTCAGCTGTATCAATATGGACAATGGTTTTAAATTGCGGACTCCGGTATTGTTTTTCAGATTCAGCTTTTTGAGCAACAATACTTTGTGAAGCTGTTCTTTGGTGACCGGCCGGCTCAGCTTTGCTTGGGCAATAAAAATATTTTTCCAAACTTCTGGCAATCCTCTCCACCATTTTTCAAGTTTTTGCGAATTGTAAATAACCTGACATCGGGGATTAACCTTGTTGAAAGCAGCAGCCACCTTATAGTTAACGCCCGAATTATCGCAATATATATATTGCAAAGACGGCAATTTTGCCAAAGGCATCAAATCGGACACACGTGTTCCGTTAATTTGCAGGATATTCAGTGAATCGAGGGCACTTAAAGGCCGCAGGTTGACAATATCTGTACTGTCGAGGTCAAGACTTTGCAGTCCTGTAAGCTTTGCCAGCGGGGCAAAATTTTTCACCGGACATTTGGCAATGTTCAGGCTGTTCAGCCCTCTCAGTGATGACAATGAATCCAGGCTTTGCAACGGGGTACCGTTGAGTTCCAGTACCCTCAATTTGTGAAGGTTTCCAAGACCTGGCAGCGTGTCAATACCGGTATGGGCCAGGTTCAACGTTTCCAGGTTAATCATGTTTTGCAGGATACCGGCTTTATGGATGGAGGTATAAGCAGCATCGATCTCACGCAAAGAAGTAACAAAACGTATGGGGTACAGCGTTCCCACCGGACAACCGGTAATGTCGAGTGTTTGTAACCTGTTGAGGCTCCGCAACGGGGTCAGATCATCGATCAGCGTGTGGGCACAATTTACAGAGCGCAGGTACTCCATTTCGCTCAGTGGTGCCAGGTTTTCGATATTCAGGTTATTGGAAATATCTACCTCGCGCGCATCCCGCAAATGACGGACAAGCTGCACCATCAAACTGGTATTGTCAAGGGAAAGGGTATCGGGCTCTGTCCTGATGGAATCCTGTATCAGCAACAAACTATCTTCTACCGGGTTCTGCAGGGTTGAATCAGAGGGAAGGCTGTCGACAGGAATGGCTTTTTCAGTTTCCACCACAAGCTGATTATTACCGAACGAAAGAACTTTATTTAAAGGGATACTGTCGTAAACCAGGATAGATTTCCCGAAATAGTTTCTCCAGGCTGTCGACAGATGGTTCCACCAGTACTGTATTTCCTGATCATCGTTGAGTTTGTTGGTATAAATACTGGCAATTTTCAGGCTGTTCTTTTCAGGGGCAAGATCAATTTCCACATAACGCAACAAGTTGTTGTTAACCGTGTCGCCTTCAACAGTAATCCCTTTTAAATTCCGGTTCATGGTTACTTTGAAATAGACCTTTCCATTGGGTGAGAGCAACGGTTGTATGTTGGTAATGTGAAAAGTAAAGGTAACTTTTTTAAAAAAGAAAACAACATCCTTCAGATAAGCCTGCACGTCTTTATGGAGCGGCACAGCCCGGTGCTGGTCCAGATCACCTTCGATCTGTACTTTGTTATTCTGAAAGATTTTCAGGTAACTGTTGTTGATGATAATTTCTTTCTCAGCGGGAGGATTGGCCGGATTGCCCAAAAAGTTTAAAGTGCCCTGCAGAAATTCCATCATTTGGCGGCATTGGGTTTTGTATGCACTGATCTGTGCCGGGGTAAGATCAACCGGTTTTTGTTGCGCTGCCACACTTCCAAAAGAAAGCAGGCCTATCCAGAATATCAGGTTTATTTTGTTGAACATGAGCGGAAAAAATTAATCAGTTGGGCTTTTTCTTTTTTGGAAACATATTTCAAATAGGAAATGAGCCAACCAGAGTTACTGGTGTTCCGGTTAAAATAGCTCAGTTCAAAGTACCAATGCGGAATTTGCAAAAAATGAAATTTTACCGAATTAATGTGCTCAAATTTCAATTTTCCCGTTTTTACCAAATAAAAAAACAGGGTCAGATAATCCGGATGATAATTGGTTGCAGCATAATACTCGACGTGTTTCGGATCATCCAGGGCTTTGTTCAGGTTCATAAAATCAATTTCATGACTTTGGGGATGCAAGAAATATTTCATGTGTCCGGCTTCATTTTCCGGGGGGAAAAGGCGGTGTAATTCGGTATCATATACATTGCTGATAATCCATTTTGATCCCAGGCCTTCCTTTTCAACTGTCAAAAAAAGTATCAGGGTCATGGGCTGCCCGTCATCATCAAAAGTTGCAGACACTTCCGCATACCAGTTCTTATCATGAAAATTCAAATAAAAAGGATGTTTTTTGTTAGTGACATCGGCAATAAAATACTTTTGCAGTTTACCGGCTGTACGCGGATTGCTCCGGTCAAAAAGATAAGGCAGTAATTTCCTGCGCAAAGCATTGTTGTGGTATCGTTTATCGGTTTTGCTCAGCAGTCTGCCTGAAGGTCCTTCTTCCATATTGAAACGGTGCACAAACTGGTCCACCTGTTTGTTCATCATGTAAAGGTTACGTTCACTTCCCAGCGGGCCCGGGGGATTCAGGGTTTGTGCCGACAGGCCGCCCGTTCCCAAAAACAATAAAACGACTATAAAAAACCAGCCCTTCATCTTTTTCATTTTATAATCCAAAACCATTGATGGCCAGAAGGTACAAAAACAGTTACAATCCTCACCTTTACTATTAGTAACCTGCTTTTTTACGAATGACTTTGCCTTCTTCTTCAAAACCGGGTTTCCCGAGCAGTGCAAACATGTTGCGTTTGTACGCTTCCACCCCCGGCTGATTAAACGGGTTAATCCCCAACAGATAGCCACTAACGGCACAAGCCATTTCATAGAAATAAATCATTTCGCCCAATGTGTTTTCCGTAATTTCCGGAATGATCACCTTCAAATTGGGAACCCCCCCGTCCACATGTGCCAGTGTAGTGCCCAGCTCGGCCATGTGGTTGACTTCGCTGATACGTTTTCCCGCAATATAATTCAACTTGTCCAAATCAGTTTCATCGGCAGGAATGAGCAATTTATGTTTCGGATTGTCGACCGAAAGTACAGTTTCAAACAAAATGCGCAAGCCTTCCTGAATATACTGTCCCATGGAATGCAGATCGGTGGTGTTACTGACGCCTGCCGGGAAAATTCCTTTGTTCTCCTTGCCTTCGCTTTCGCCAAAAAGCTGCTTCCACCATTCGGTAAAATAAAACAATCGCGGTTCGTAATTCACCATTATTTCTGTTGTTTTTCCTTTGGCATATAATGCATTGCGAACAGCAGCATAAGCAGCTGCCGGATTTTCGTTGATCCTGGAAGTAGTGGCTGAAAATTCTGCCATGTTTTGTGCACCTTTCAACAAGGCCCGGATATCGAAACCGGCAATGGCAATGGGAAGTAATCCCACCGGCGTCAATACCGAATAGCGACCGCCCACATCATCGGGAACAACAAACGTTTCATAACCTTCCTCGCCTGCAAGCTGCTTCAGTGCTCCTTTTTCTTTGTCCGTAACAGCAATAATACGTTCTTTACTTTCTTTTTTTCCGTATTTTTTCTCCATGTGTTCGCGCAACAACCTGAACGCCAGTGCAGGTTCAGTTGTAGTTCCCGATTTAGAGATCACAGTTATGGTATAATCTTTTTCATCAAGGACCTGTAAAAGATCAGACAGGTAATCTTCGCTTATGTTATTGCCCGCATACAGCATGATGGGGTTACCCGCTTTCTTTTCCAGCAGGTTGAAATGAGATGACAAAGCCCCGATCACTGCACGTGCCCCGAGATACGACCCGCCGATACCGACAACTATGCTCACTTCCGATTTTTCACGAAAGCGTTTTGCGGCATCTTCTATTTTTGCGATCAAAGTTTCCCCGGCAGACGAAGGCAAATCGGTCCAACCGAGAAAATCGCTGCCTTTCCCGGTCCGTTCCCTGATAGAAAGAAAATGGCTGTCAATGGCTTCCTGGTATTGAAAAATATTTTGTCTGTCCAAAAAAGACAAAGCATTTTCATAGCTGAATTTCAAATGGATCATTTCTTAAATTTTAAGTAGCAAAAGTATCAAATTATGCGGAAACCAACAGGCCCTTTCGTTCATACAACCACTATCCCATAATTCATTTTTTTTGCTGTTTGTTCTTTTCCTTGTTCATTTATCTACCGGAAAACAGGAAAGGCCATGTTTTACCCGGTATGTGAAAAATCAATAAAATCCGGCTTTCAATGGATTTTTTTTCAACGATTTTCTCCTGTGATGATTCAGGTACCTTTTCAAAAAGCTCATGCGCAACGAATCCATGGTCTCCATTTCCTTTTGCATGTTAAACAATCCCTGCTGCCACTGGTCAAAAAAATGGGAATTATTGAAAAAGTCCATCATCATGGCCGAGTCGTTCAAATTGAACGAGGGATTTCCAAAAATACCCGCCAGCGAATCGGGCAGGTTTTCCCGAAAATAAGGGATAAACTGCCGCATGAGACTGTCAAGGTTAATATTTTCTTTCCCGTTATGAGTGCTGTAAGTCCACACATAAGTGGAATCGTACCGGATAATGTTTCCGTTTTTATCGTACTGTTTCTTCACATTAATGTGAATTTGCGGTTTGTTGACCTGGTTGTCGGCTTTTCTCCTATGCCGGACCTGTGCCTGCAAACCCATCGTTGCCAACAATAACAAAACTGACAAAAGGATACTTTTCATCTGTTTCATGACTCTGATTTTTGGTTTCAAATAACGCTCACAAAATTAACGCCAGTTTTGTTTTTTTGTTTTTATTATTTACCATAAAGTATTGATTTTAAGATTATTTAACGTTTTTGAGAAGGATTTGCAAGCAAGGGAAAAGAGGACATGGAAGAAAGGGCCGAAGGATTTTTCTTTCAGGTTTTGAATAGCTTATAACAAAATTTTGGTGCCGGCAAGACCTGAAACGCGTTCCAGTATGGATAAATAATTTTTCTATCTTTGTGGCATAATTCAAATCCCTCCTTGTCTGCGAGGCTTTTTGATTTATAAAGAAGGGTGGAGAGATTAGGCTCTGTGAAGCTCTGGCAACCTTTCCGGCATCAGCCGGAAAAAGGTGCCAATACCTAACCTGTCCGGAATTGTGGACAGGAAATGATAAATTAAAACAAGTTCAATGAAAAAATAAGGTTCTTCTTTTAAAACAAGTGTGTAAATTGTATCTTTATACTGCCGTTCGTTTCTGTACGGAAAGGTTTCGGGGGGAAAGAATGCTTTAAACAAGAATTAAAAATGGCTAAAGCTAAACCTGACATACGTAATGAGTTAAAAAAACGGGTGCTCGTGCTGGATGGGGCGATGGGAACCATGATCCAGGGTTATCACCTTGAAGAAAAAGATTTTCGCGGCGAACGGTTTAATACTGTAAAACAACTTCTCAAAGGTGATAATGACCTGTTGAACATTACCCGGCCTCAGATCATTCGCGAAATTCATGAAAAGTATCTCGAAGCCGGTGCGGACATCATAGAAACCAACACCTTTAACGGAACACGTATATCCCAAAGCGACTACGGATTAGAAGATTTTGTTTATGAAATAAACCTGAAAGCTGCCCGGCTTGCCCGTGCTGCTGCTGATAAATTTACACTAAAAACTCCAGATAAACCTCGCTTTGTGGCCGGAGCCATGGGGCCAACCAACAAAACCGCTTCCATGTCTCCACGGGTAAATGAACCCGGCTACCGCGAAGTGAGTTTCGACGACCTCATGCAGAATTATTACGAACAAGCTTCAGCCCTGCTCGAAGGCGGAGCCGATGTGCTGCTGGTTGAAACAATTTTCGATACCCTCAACGCCAAAGCTGCCCTGTTTGCCATTGAAAAAATCATGGAAGAAAAAGGCGAAAAAATCCCCGTAATGGTTTCCGGAACCATTACCGATGCCAGCGGACGCACTCTTTCAGGACAAACACTGGAGGCTTTTTTCACTTCCATTAAACACATCGAGCTGCTTAGTGTAGGGCTCAACTGTTCCATGGGAGCCGAGCAGATCAGGCCCTATCTGGCAGAGTTGTCACGCATTGCCCCTTTTCCCGTAAGCGTTTACCCCAATGCCGGCCTTCCAAACCAATTTGGCGAATACGATGAAACGCCCCACAAAATGGCGGGTTACATAAAAGATTTTCTTGATAACCGTTATGCCAATATCGTGGGTGGTTGCTGCGGCACAACGCCGGAGCATATCCGTGAAATGGTGAAACTGGCAGAAAAAGCACAAAAACGTGAAGTGCCCCCGCCCCGCCATGTTACCGAACTCAGCGGGCTGGAACCCGTGGTGATCGACCGGAACAAAAACTTTGTGAATATCGGCGAGCGAACCAATGTAAGCGGCTCCCGCCGGTTTGCACGGCTTATCCGCGAAAAAAAATATGAAGAAGCCCTTTCTGTTGCCCGCGACCAGGTGGAGAACGGTGCCCAAATACTTGATGTAAGCATGGACGATGGCATGCTGGATGCCAAAACAGAAATGGTAAAGTTCCTGAACATGATGGCTTCCGATCCGGAAATTTCCAGGTTGCCCGTCATGATCGACTCTTCCAAATGGGAAGTCCTAGAAGCCGGATTGAAATGTTTGCAGGGAAAAGGCATAGTCAATTCCATAAGCCTGAAGAACGGAGAAAAAGAGTTTCTGGAACACGCCCGCATTATTCGTGATTTCGGTGCCGCAACGATAGTCATGGCCTTTGATGAAAAAGGGCAGGCCACATCTTTTAAAGAACGTATCAGCATCTGCAAACGCGCTTATGATTTACTGACACAAAAAATAAATTTCCCTCCGGAAGATATTATTTTCGACCCCAACATCCTGGCCATTGGCACCGGCATGGAAGAACACAACAATTACGCCGTCGACTTTATCAGGGCTACAGCCTGGATTAAAGAAAACCTGCCATATGCCAAGGTAAGCGGTGGGGTGAGTAACCTGTCGTTTGCTTTCCGTGGCAACAATGTGGTTCGCGAAGCAATTAACTCGGTTTTCTTATTCCATGCTATCAAAGCCGGAATGGACATGGGTATTGTCAACCCGGGCATGTTACAGATTTATGATGAAATAGAACCTGCATTGCGTACGCTGGCCGAAGACGTGGTACTTAACCGGCGAAAAGATGCCACAGAAAGGCTGCTGGCTTACGCCGAAAGAGTAAAAGACCGGCAGACATCAAAAGTGACCAAAAAAGACGCCTGGCGAAAAGAACCGGTTGAAAAACGGCTGGAACATGCCCTTATTAAAGGAATTACAGATTTTATTGAGGAAGACATTGAAGAAGCACGGAAAAAGTACCCCAGGGCCCTCAACGTGATAGAACAACCGCTGATGGCGGGAATGAACCGTGTGGGAGACCTTTTCGGAGAAGGAAAAATGTTTTTGCCTCAGGTGGTGAAAAGTGCCCGCGTCATGAAACAGGCCGTTTCTTACCTGTTGCCATACATTGAAGCTGAAAAGGAAAAAGGAGACGCTCCCAACGCAGGTAAAGTGATACTGGCCACAGTGAAAGGCGATGTGCACGACATCGGGAAAAACATTGTGGGAGTAGTACTTTCGTGTAATAATTACGAAGTAATCGACCTGGGTGTAATGGTGCCCGCAGAAAAAATCCTGGAAATAGCTGAAAACGAAAATGCCGATGTGGTAGGCCTCAGCGGCCTGATCACCCCTTCCCTCGAAGAAATGGTTCAGGTGGCTTCAGAAATGAAAAGAAAAGGTTTAAAAATACCGTTACTTATTGGCGGAGCTACCACTTCAGCTATTCACACGGCGGTAAAAATTGCGCCAAACTACAACCAGCCCGTCATCCATGTGCGCGATGCTTCCAAAGTAACAGGTGTATTGTCCAAATTGTTTTCCCCGACGGAACATGAAAAATATATTTCGGAAATCAGAAATACTTATAGTCAATTACGGGAAAACCATTTCGGACGGCAAAAAACCAAACAATATATTAGTCTGGAAGAAGCGCGTAAAAACCGGTTTAAAACCAAATGGAAACCTGAAATTATTGACAAACCCGCATTTATCGGAACAAAGTATTTTAAAGATTATCCGGTGGAAAAACTGGTGCCTTACATCGATTGGACTTTTTTCTTCCATACCTGGAAAATTACCGGAAAATACCCTGCTGTTTTCGACGATCCGGTAAAAGGCGAAGAAGCAAGGAAAATATATGACGATGCCCGCAGGATGCTGGAAAAAATCATTTCAGGAAAATGGTTACAGGCAAACGCTGCGATAGGCATCTTTCCGGCACAGGCGGTGGGTGACAGTGTAGAGGTTTTCCCTGCCGGGAAAGAACAAAAACTGGCAGTCTTCCACTTCTTGCGCAACCAGGAAAAAAAGGAAGAAAATATTCCCAACCTGTGCCTTTCCGATTTTATTGCCCCCAAAGAAACCGCCCTGACCGATTACCTGGGATTTTTTGCCTTGACAACCGGTTTGGGCATTGAAAAACAGATCAAAATCTTTGAAGCAGAACACGATGATTATCAGATTATTATGTTAAAAGTCCTGGCCGACCGGCTGGCAGAAGCTTTTGCCGAACAGTTACATGAACGGGTACGCAAAGAATTCTGGGGATATGCCCCCGATGAAAAGCTGGGCACAAAAGAACTGCTTCGGGAGAAATACCGCGGTATCCGGCCTGCACCGGGCTATCCGGCCTGCCCCGAGCATTCCGAAAAACGCACCCTTTTCGACCTGCTGCAGGTAGAAGAAAAAACCGGTATCCGGCTTACCGAAAATTATGCCATGTTCCCGGCAGCTTCGGTCAGCGGATACTATTTTGCCCACCCGCAGTCACGTTATTTTAATGTGGGACGGATTCTTCCGGACCAACTTGAGGATTATGCACAACGGAAAGGCCTTCCGCTGGAAAAAGTAAAAATATTATTGAACATGAATATTGTTGAAAACGATTAATTATCAGAAAATAGAGATTATGCATGAACCAAAAGTAACAGAACATATAGCCGGCTCCGACAAGGCCCTGTTTTCATTTGAATTGTTGCCACCACTGAAAGGACAGGATTTCAGCGCCATTCAGCAGGCCATCGACCCGCTGGTGGAATTTAATCCGGCATTTATCAATATTACCTATCACCAGCAGGAAGTGGTTTATGATACATTGGACAACGGTTTGATGAAAAAGCGTACCGTCAGGAAAAGACCGGGCACGGTGGGTATTTCGGCAGCCATCAAATACCGCTATGGCATTCCGGTAGTGCCACATATTATTTGTGGCGGATTTACACGAGAAGAAACCGAAAATGCACTCATAGACCTGAACTTTCTCGGGATAAAAAACCTGTTGGTAGTGCGGGGCGACCCGCCCGTGGGGATGAAAACTTTTATCCCCGAACCGGACGGAAACGTTCATGCACTGGATCTGGTGCGGCAAATTGCCGAACTCAACCGGGGACATTATCTTGAAAAAGACATCAAAAATAAACGAACCACCGATTTTTGCATCGGAGTAGCCGGTTATCCTGAGAAACACAACGAATCACCCAATTTTGAAAGCGATCTCCATTTTTTAAAGAAAAAAGTGGAAGCAGGTGCAGAATACATTATTACCCAGATGTTTTTCGATAGTAAAAAATATACCGATTTTGTAAAAAACTGTCGTGAAAAAGGAATCAACGTCCCGATTATTCCGGGATTAAAGCCCATCACCAGCCGTCAACAAATCATTTCACTGCCCCAAACTTTTCATGTAGACCTTCCCGAAGAGCTCGTAAAAGAGATACTGAAATGTAAAGACAACAAGGAAGTCCGTCAGGTGGGCATAGAATGGGCCGTTATGCAGTCGAAAGAACTGCTGAAATTTGGTGTTCCGGGATTGCATTTTTATACCATGGGCAAATCTGATAACATTCGCGAAATCGCCAAGCAAATCTTTTGACCCTGACAAAATTACCGGATGTTTTCCTTATTTCTAAAAGTTTGTTAAATTTTTAGAATTCAAACAGTTAAAACATCTTAATTGGTTTCTTTTGGTACGCTTTTTGGCGAAAAATGTTTTCGTTTTTAACCAAAAAAGGAGGGAAAAATGAAAACATTCAAATCTGTTTTAGCATCATTCATTGTATTTGCCTTTATTGCAGCAGGCTTAACTTCTTGTAACAACAAGGGAACACATGCCCAAAAGAACAAGGAAGCAGCCATCACCCAAAATGTGGTGAAACCCGATACCCTGAACATGTCGAAAGATACACTGGCACTCAGGGTTCAACAAAGAACCATGAAAGAAATACAAAAACAGCAGGCCAAAATAGCCAAAGAGGCTGTTGCCGTGGTAACCCAAACAAACAATGCCATCAGTGACCTTCAGGGGAAACACATCAAAAAGGCCGAGGAAGCATTGAGAACAGCCATGGAAAACACAAAGGTTTTACTGAAAAAAAACCCCAACGTTGTTTTGTTCCCTGTAGATGAAAGTGTCAGCATTCACGATTTGGTAACAACCATTCCCCAGATAAACAAAACAATTAAAACCGTTAAAACGTTGATTGCCAAAGGGGAATATCAGGAGGCTGCCGGTCTGCTGAACAACCTGAAAAGTGAAATGACTATTTCAACGGTGAACCTGCCCATTGGAAATTATCCGGATGGTTTAAAACAGGCCATAAAACTGCTGGCAAAAAACAAAACCAACCAGGCCGAACAGCTTTTAACCGGTATGATGAACTCGCTGGTAGTAAATCAGGTGGCTATTCCGTTGCCTATTCTCAGGGCACAGGTAATGATGGCTGAATCAAAAATGTTTTTTAATAAAAAAGAAGACAAATCAAAAGTGGTCAACCTGCTTGAAAATGCCGACTACCAGCTAAAACTGGCACAAGCCCTCGGTTATGGTAATTTCGATAAAGAATATACTACCATTTCGAAAGAAATAGCCCAGGTAAAAGAATCTGTGAAAAACGGCAATGCTTCCAATGACATTTTTGAAAAACTCATGAAAAAAACAGAAAACTTCAAGAACCGGATTATCAAAGAAGGGAAAAAGGTAAAACAAGCAGGATAATTGTTGTAAAAAGTTGACAATAAAAAAACCTCCCTTTAAACGGGGAGGTTTTTTTATAATGGGCTTTTTTAATTATTCCGGAAGCCGGCCGGGAGTAGAGGGAGCTTTCACGGTATTCAGCTCTTTTCCAAGTGCCGTTAGTTGTGCATTTATTTTCTTCATCCGGGTCAGCACGCCGGGAATGGCATCTTTTACAATTTTCAGGTTCATTTTCTGCATTTCCGTCGGGGCGGATGTGGACTGCCACGAGGCAAAGACAGCTTCGTTCAACCGTTTCATCAGCGGCATGGGTTCCGGCGGAACTTCTTCAAAACTTGCTTTGTAAGGAGTACCATGGAACAGATAATTAATCTTTTCGATTTCTTCTTTTACGGCCTGGGCTTGATTTTTCATGGCAAGAGTTGCTCCCGGCGTTATCTGAATAGCCTGTTGTACATAAGCAGTTTTGTTTTTCAGGCTGTTCAGGTATTGCTGGGCACCACTCATAGTACGCCACATGTCAGACAGCTGCACAAAGAAAGCATTCAACGCCTGACGGTCTTTATCGGGCAAAGTAGTGTTGTGCAATACTTTGGCGGTAAAAGTCATAGGTCCTGCCAATAGTTTTTCTGTCCCATTGTGAAAAAGGGAAAGTGTTACTGTATATTTCCCCGGGAGAGCCAGCATGCCGTCCGAAATTTTTTGCAAAGGATGATATTCTTTGTTTTGCAAACGTACCGGCGTGGGACTCACATAACGCAGATCCCAGTTGACGCGATGAATACCTGTCTGGGCTGGTTTGTAAATTTTGCGCACCACATCCCCTTTGGCGTTTTTAATGGTAAACACAAAATAGGGGCCGGTCTCGTTTTTCTCTTTATCCAGCTCTGCTTTGGTAGGTTGCGGTATAGGTTTCCCCTCTTTAAACAATTCCTTTTCTTTTTTCAACCGCTGTTGTTTCAGTGTTTTCGGCACATCTTTTACGTAATAAGTAAAATTAGCCCCAAACGGGGGATTGGGAGCCTGATAATAAGCGGAACCTGTTCCGTAACGATTGTCTTTTTGAATGTACATCAACGCATCCCTTGCCGGGAACAAAATGGCTTCCGTGTTTTTCAGCTTTTCAGCAGTAAGGTTCCGAAGGGCGGAATAGTCGTCCAGGATATAAATTCCGCGACCAAAAGTAGCGATCACCAGATCTTTTTCCTGTTTTTGGATAGCGATATCGCGCACGGGAATATCGGGTACGCCACTTCCCAGTTTCATCCAGTATTTTCCGCCGTTCAGGGTGAAATAAATGCCAAATTCCGTGCCGGCGAAAAGCAGGTTTTTATCCACCGGGTCCTGAACAATACAATGTACTGCCCCCGAAGGCAAATTGCCGGCAATGGAAGTCCATGTTTTGCCCTGGTCCGTGCTTTTCAGCAAATAAGGTTTGAAATCATTGCTTTTTGTGTTGTTGAAAGAAGCAAAAATGACATTTTTGTTGAAGTTGGACGGGAAAACATCACTCACATAAGTGTATTCAGGAACACCGGGAAATGAGGTTGTCTTGGTCCATGTTTTGCCATCATTATTGGTAACCTGTATCACACCGTCATCGGTTCCAACTACAAGAAGTCCTTCTTTAAGTGGTGATTCGGCCAGTGAAACGATGGTTCCCCACTGCGAAGTGGATACGTCTTTTCCAACAGCATCCGGAGGCCAGTATTTTCCCATCAATTTAAAATCGTTTCTGTTCAGGTCGCGGGTAAGGTCTCCGCTG
Organism: Bacteroidales bacterium; assembly: GCA_027018745.1. Taxonomy (GTDB): domain Bacteria; phylum Bacteroidota; class Bacteroidia; order Bacteroidales; family F082; genus Sulfidibacterium. Next base: position 23,398 of record JALUYM010000392.1, read on the forward strand.
ATCTCATGCCAGCTGTCGCCACGATCATCGCTTTCAAAAAGTTTATTGGCGCCCATATAAAGACGGGTAGGCTGATGAACACTGACAATAAACGGGGCGTTCCAGTTCCAGCGAAATGTTTTCTCCCCTTCTTTTGGCATGGGTTTAATTTTAATGCGTTCTCCCGATTTTCTGTCGTAGCGGAAAATATTTCCATACTGATAAGAAGTATAAACAATATTTGGGTTGGTCGGGTCAGTTCCCTGCCAAAAGCCGTCGCCACCGACTGTAACTACCCATTCGGCACCGGTAACGCCACCGCGTCTCAGGTTTCGAGATGGCCCTCCAAGGCTGTTATTGTCCTGTGTGCCACCATAAACCCAATAAAATGGTTTGGTATTATCGGTAGTAACACGATAGAACTGGGTAACGGGCAAAGTGTTTTTGAAAATAAATGTTTTGCCGCCGTTCCAGGTTTCATAAACCCCGCCATCGCAACCAATAAGCATATGGTCAGTGTGTTTGGGATCAATCCAGTAAGCATGGTCATCCACATGGCGTTTGTAGTTACCGATAGGTTTCCATGTTTTGCCGCCATCAAGGGTAACTTTCCCTACGACATCCACCGAATAAACCTTGTTCGGATCCACCGGATCAGGGTACAGTTCGCTGAAATACTGGGCACTGCTAAAATAACCGCTCATTTTTTTGAACGAAGCCCCCCGGTTGGTAGAACGGAAAAATCCGCCTTTTCCGTTGGAAGCCTGAAACATAACATAAACAATATCAGGATTAGCGGGGGAAACAGCAATACACATACCGCCCTTGTCCACGGAAGGGATACCGTTGGTAAGTTTTTTCCAGGTTTTCCCGCCATCGGTAGTTTTGTAGTAGGCAGATTCCGGGCCTCCGGCTACTGCTCCAAATTGCCTTCTGCGGTGTTGTTCTGCACCGGCATAAATCACATCGGGGTTTCGGGGATCAAAACACATATTGGCCACACCTGTATTTTGCGAGATATACAAAACCCGTTTCCAGGTCTTCCCGCCATCAGTGGTTTTGTATATGCCGCGATCGCCCCCGGGCCCCCAGGCAGAACCTTCTGCAGCCACATACACAACATTGGAGTTACGCGGATCAATAAGGATTTTACCGATATGCTGAGAAGTTTTCAGCCCCATATTTTTCCATGTTTTTCCATCATCGGTAGTTTTCCAGACACCGTTTCCATAGCCCAGCGCCCGCTGGTAGTTGTTTTCCCCGGTTCCGGCCCAAACTACATGGTGATTGTTGGGGTCCATGGCAAGGCAACCCATGGAATAGGCACCATAATGGTCAAAAACCGGTTTGAAAGTGGTACCATCGTCGTAGGTTTCCCATATTCCGCCCGAAGCAGCGGCAACATAAAAATGACTATGATTGCTCGGATCAACAGCAAAATCGGCAATACGGCCCGAAGTAAAAGCAGGACCTATGCTGCGCCATTTCAATCCGCTGAAGACAGAAGCTTTTATCTCATTCTGAACAGGAGTGGCTTTCGTCTTTTTCTTTCTGTTTTTTGCATTGGCCGGCAGGGTGCTGAAAGAAACCAACAGCGCCAGCAGGACAAAAAACATTTTACGTGTTAAATGATTCTTCATGGTGATAAATTTTAAAGGTTTGGTTAATACTGAAATTTTTAAATGTTAAAATTAATTAATTTTCCGGAAAAACCAGAAAAATAATGGTCATGGCCGGACTTCCCATGGAAAAATCCGGTTTAACCGTCGGGAAGAAGACAGTATCAATGTTTTTTCCATTTAGGGATCTTATGCTTTTCCGGATTCTGTCGAATAATATACGTGCGCCAGGCCTGTGGATAAGGAACCGCTTTTATGTGCCGGCCTTCTTTCACATAGCCATCGTTGAATTTGGTTACCAACTCATTTCCCAATTTTACCCATCGTTTATAAACCAGGTTCCCTGCATATTTGGAATAATTCGTCAGAAAAGCGACCCGCCGGGCCCCATGTTTTTGCAGGGCCAGTTTTTCAATGGAATCCTGTTGGCTGATAAACCGGCTTTCCAGTTTATGCTGTACTTTCCTGATGTATTTGGATATCAGGTCATAGCGGGTATTTGCATAGTTGGCTGCAAAATTAAAAACCCACCATGCCGATTTGGGTGAATAGTGATAAATATTGCCTACTTTATAAGGTTCTGCCACATCCGTTACACAACAATAAATGGGAAAATAGCAGTTGGTATATGTGTCATCTTCGCCAAACCATATCAAACCTCCCACATCATCGGGCAGATAGTTGCGCAACTGGGCCACAAAGGAGAAGGAAGTATTGTATGTGGAGATCGGCCTTTCCCAGGAATAATCGGCCGAATCGGTTTTCCACTCCAGCGGGCGAACACGATTGGGATCACCGAAAGGGCCGGCTTCGGGAAGTTTTGTCATGTCCAGCGGAGTACCTTCGTAATGGTCGCGTACCAGGGCAAAAACATCCTGCAGGCTCAGTTTTTTATCCGGTTTTATAAAAAGGGGATAACGTTTGGCCCCCGGGACACCACGATTGTAAGCCATAGAAAAATGTTGCGAAGGGGCAGCCCGTCGGAAAATACTCCACACACGGGTTTCCGTATATCTCAGGTGGGCAGGTGAAGGGGGGTCATAAGCATTGTTAAAGGCAAAAGGTTTGCCCGATTTGGGGCTCCAGTAACCTTTCTTTTCAGCAAATTTGATAACATTTTTTGAGTAAAGGCAATTTTCAGGATCATGCAACGGAAAGGTGCCAATACGTGAATGGTTGGCGTGGGCTGTGATCATTCCGTCCGGAACCCGGCGGGCTACCCAGATAGCTCCTCCCTGTCCGCCTGTTCCAATCATTTCCAGTAACCAGGCTTCATTGGGGTCTGCAATGGAAAAAGATTCGCCTTCGCTGCCATAGCCGTATTTTTCTGCCAGTGAAGTGATGACTTTAATGGCTTCGCGGGCTGTTTTGGCGCGCAGCAACGCCAGCCGCATCAAATCCCAGTATTTCAACGGCTGGTTTTTGTCCCACAATTCGGTGCGGCCGGTAAAAGTGGTTTCTCCTATGGCCAGCTGGTATTGGTTAATCTGAAAGCCCACAATGGCATAGGTATGCGGCACCTGGGCAATTTTAAATTTCTTTCCCGACAGGCTTGTATAAACCAGCGAGTCGTGAATGTTGTGATCGGCAGCAGGGGTCGTATTCAAATGGTAGAGCCATTCTCCATCATTCAGATAGACCAGAAAAGTGCTGCCATCAGCGGATGCACCTTTGGTGACCATGATGTTGGTGCAGGCCATGGCTGTCATTCCTGCAAACAGGAACAAGAAGAGAGTAAATAGCTGTTTCATTTTTTTAAATTTGGTTAATGTTTTATTTATTTTTCAAACGGTCTTTTTCAGGTTTAGAAATGGTTACAGCCAAAAACCATTTTAATATGCCCTTTCTTTCCTCCCTTCCACATAATTGATAAAAGCCTGGTTCACCACCTTGTTGCCCCCGGGCGTGGGATAATTACCAGTGAAATACCAGTCGCCACGATGGCTGGGAATAGCTTTATGCAGGTTTTCAACACTTTGGTAAATAACGGCAATCTGCGCGTTAATTTCCGGTGAAGTAACAAGTTGTGCTACCTTATCTGAAATTTGTTGTGGTGTGAAAGGTTTGTAAATCTCTTTTACAGGATTTACTATCTGTTCTTTTGGTAAATGTTCCTGTTTTTTGGCACGGGCATATACTTCGTTTATAATGTGCTCCATACGATGTTCTTTCAGCAGGGCTATGGCTGCCCTGAAAGCAATAAAATCGCCCAAACGGGCCATGTCGATGCCATAACAGTCAGGATAACGGATTTGCGGCGCTGAGGAAACGATGAGGATCTTTTTGGGATGCAGCCGGTCAAGAATACGGATAATGCTTTGTTTCAGTGTTGTCCCCCGCACTATGGAATCATCAAGTACCACCAAAGTATCAACATGATTGTGCACAACTCCATAGGTTACATCATACACGTGGGCCACCAGATCATCACGTTGGTTGTCGGCGGTAATAAATGTCCGCATTTTGACATCTTTTACGGCAATGGTTTCGACACGCGGCCGGTAAGAGAAAATCACATCGAGCCGTTCTTTGGTTAATTTTCCCTGTTCGGCAAGAATTTTCTCTTTCATCTGCCCGGCAGTAAAAGTGTTCAGCCTTTCAACCAATCCCTGGAAAGCCACCGAAGCTGTGTTGGGAATATAGGAAAACACTGTATTTTTCAGGTCGTAATCAATGGCTTCCAGAACAGCATCCCCCAACAGGTTCCCCAGCATTTTTCGTTCAATATAAATGTCTTTATCGGTGCCCCGTGAGAAATAGATGCGTTCGAAAGAACAGGCTTTTTTAGGCAACGGATCCATGAAAACCTCATCCCGTAATATTCCGTTTTTACGAATGATCAGGGCATGGCCGGGTTCCACTTCCTTGATGGTTTCAACGGGGACATTCAATACTGTTTGTATTACAGGGCGTTCCGAAGCTGCCACCACAATTTCATCGTCGGCGTAGAAAAAAGCAGGACGGATACCCGCCGGATCACGCATTACAAAAGCATCGCCGTGTCCCAGCAAACCACTGATAACGTAACCCCCATCCCAGTGTTTGGCCGACTCACGCAAAATGGGAAGCAGGTCAATGTTTTTTATGATTTCATCTGTGGCTTCCTTTTTTGAAATGCCTTTCTTTTTCAGTTCCTGGTAAAGCCGTTCGTTCTCCACATCCAAAAAATGACCGATTTTTTCCAGGACGGTAATAGTATCCGATGTTTCCTGCGGATATTGTCCCAGGTCAATCAAATGCGCCAGCAACTCATCATTGTTGGTCATATTAAAGTTCCCGGCAAGCAGCAGGTTACGGGTTTTCCAGTTGTTGGCCCGTTTGAGCGGATGCAGGTTTTTCACCGAATTACCTCCAAAAGTACCATAACGCAAATGTCCCAGAAAAAGTTCTCCGGTAAATGGCACATGTTCTTTCAGCCAAACGACATCATCAAATCGCCTGGGATGTTTTCGGCGAACGCTTTCCAGTTCGTTGAATATTTTATCAAAGATGGTTTTTATGGGGGTAGTGCTGTTCGACCGTAGACGGTTAATGTATTTCTCTCCCGGTGGCAGGTCAAATTTTACACACGCCATGCCGGCGCCATCCTGCCCACGGTTATGTTGCTTTTGCATAAGCAAATGCAATTTTTGCAATCCGTACACGGAAGTACCGTATTTTCCCTGATAATATTCCAGCGGTTTCAACAAGCGCACCAGCGCAATGCCACACTCATGTTTTATCGGCTCACCCATAAATTGAAAAGATAATTATATCTTTGATTTATATTTGTCAAAATTATTAAAAAACATGGTACATATACGCATTGCTATCGAAGATGACAAGGAAATAATTACTGATTTCCAATTAAAAATGGCCCGGGAAACTGAAAACCTGGCACTCGACAAAGAAAAACTGGCCGAAGGGGTTCTGTGTGTGTTACGCGATCCTGAAAAAGGAAAATATTTTGTTGCTGAAGCAGACGGGGAAGTCGTTGGTTCATTACTGATTACTTTTGAGTGGAGCGACTGGCGAAACAAATGGGTACTCTGGATACAATCGGTTTATGTCATACCAGCCTACCGCCGACAAAATGTTTTTAAAACCATGTATTCCCACATCAAAAAATGGGCTGAAGAAGACAGTGAAATAGCCGGATTGCGCCTGTATGTCGACAAGACCAACAAGGCCGCCATAAAAGTTTACCGTAAACTTGGCATGGATGGGGAACATTACCGGTTGTTTGAATGGATGAAATAAAACTCAATGATAAGACCTGTAAATCTTCCCGACGTGGTTTGTTAAAAAAGTTAGTGAGCGTTGTAAATTACTCAAATATCTCCAAAAAGAAAACCACTCCTCCGGATTTGCAATCCGGAGGTTTTAAAGCCGGGGGATTTGAAATCCCCCTGTCCGGTAACATTCGGATTGCCCGCCAGGACCGGACAGGCAAATCCGAATGGGCGGAGGGAAATGGGGATGTCCAAAAAGTATGGCCCCTTCATCGCGAGGAAACAGGGCAGATAAAGTGCGATGGCTGACGAAGCAATCCCTCACGTTGGCACACATAATAGGAAAAGGTTTTTAAAAAGAAATAATCATTAACTTTGTCAAAAAGAACTGCCATGAACACGTTAGAACTTAAAAAAGATTTTCATAATCTAATAGACAGCATTGACAATGAAAGCCTATTGTCAGACTTTTATGACCTGATAAAAAGAAGAGTCTCGGATAAAGAAGGAAAGTTATGGAAAGGATTGACAAAAAAGGAACAGGAAGAACTAAATTTAGCATTTGAAGAAAGCGAAAAGCCTGAAAATCTAATAAGCCATGAAGAAATGAAAAAAAAACATAAAAAATGGCTTTAAAAATTTACTGGACAAAAAGGGCGGATAAAAAGTTTGATCAGATCTTAGACTATCTTCTTGTAGAATGGGGAGAAAGTGTTGCAAAGGCATTTACGAGAAAGGTATATGATTTTTTAGACATTCTCTCAGAATTTCCGGAAATAGGAACAATAGAAAACAAAGAAAAAGGAATACGTGGTTTTACGATAATAAAACAGGTAAATCTATTTTATAGAATTTCAGGTGACAAAGTTATTTTATTAAACTTTTTTGATAACCGACAGCACCCTAAAAAGAAAAGATTTTAAAAAATACGTGTACCAACAATAACACCTATGCGTCATGCCGCAGCACATTGTAAATATGAAGATTACATCTTTAAATGAATGCCGTTGTAAGTACGAAAATTAAGCAATAAATGCGGCACATCGCATAGCCTATATCGTTAGCAGTAATTGTATAGAAATATCTCAATAATGATAGAGGGTTGATGTAGAATACAAAAACAGAAACTCTCCGCTCCTCCGGATTTGCAATCCGGAGGTTTTAAAGCCGGGGGATTTTAAATCCCCCTGTCCGGCAACCTTCGGATTGCCCGCCCGGAACGGACAGGCAAATCCGAATGAGCGGAAGGGAGAACCTTCTCCGTCCCAGGCGGATCAGTATGACAAAACAAGTAGTTTTGTAAAAAACCCAACTTCTGCCTTCTAACTTCTGCCTTCTAATTTCTAAATTCCCTCCCCCCTTCACCCTTTCGAGAAGTTTGCTACCTTTGCCACATCAAATTCCTAAAAAGACGATACATTTTACATGAAATTTCAAGAACTGAACCTTTCTGATACTTTATTGGAAGCCATTTCGTTTATGGGCTTCGAGGAGGCAACCCCTATTCAGGAGCAGGCCATTCCGGCCATAAAACAACACAAAGACCTGATTGCCTGTGCCCAGACCGGGACGGGAAAAACAGCGGCTTTTATCCTTCCTGTTCTGGATGAACTGGCTAAAGAAAACACGCACAAAACCAAAGTGCTGGTGATTGTGCCCACACGCGAACTGGCCCTGCAAATCGACCAGCAGATACAAGGCTTTGCCTATTATACTCCGGTAGAGTCCATCGCCATTTACGGTGGGGGCACCGGCTCGGAATGGGACCAGCAAAAACGCGCCCTCACTTCCGGAACGGAGATCATTGTGGCCACCCCCGGAAAACTCATTTCACATCTGAACATGGGCTATGTGAAATTTGAGGATGTAAAATACCTGATTTTGGATGAAGCCGACCGCATGCTCGACATGGGTTTTTACGATGACATCCAAAAGATCATTACCTACCTGCCCAAAGAGCGGCAGACGTTGATGTTCAGTGCCACCATACCGCCCAAAATCAAACAGCTTGCCGCCAAAACACTGAAAAATCCTGTGGAGATCACCATTGGCATGTCCAAACCTGCCGAAGGTGTGCTGCAGGCCGCTTACCTGACTCACGAAAACCAGAAAACTCCCCTGATTATCAATTTAATCACTGGTAAGCCGGAGGTAAAAAGTATTTTGATTTTTAGCTCCACAAAGAAAAAAGTGTCTGACATCGTCCGGGGTTTGCGGGCAAAAGGTTTTAACGTGGAAGGGATTTCTTCGGATCTGGAACAGGGCAAACGCGAAGAGGTATTGCGCGGTTTCCGGTCGAAACGCACCCGGGTGCTGGTGGCTACAGATGTTCTGAGCCGCGGTATCGACATAAAAGACATTGACATTGTAATCAATTACGATGTGCCGGGCGATGCGGAAGACTACGTACACCGTGTGGGAAGAACGGCACGGGCTGCTTCTTCCGGATTGGCCATCACGCTGATCAATGAAAACGACATGTTCAGTTTTCAGCAAATTGAGGCACTCATCGGCAACGAGGTTATGAAACTTCCGCTTCCGGAAGAACTGGGCGAAGGCCCTTCCTGGAACCCCAAACGCATGCGGCGCGATTTTTCCGGCCACAGGGGCTTCCGCAGAAAAGGAAAACCGCACACAAACAAAAAACGCAATTTCAAAGGCCGGCCCAAAAGAAATTAATAACCGGAAAACCTTTTGCCCCGTTTTTTTCTTCCCGTAAATTTTCCCTACTTTTGTAGAAACATTAACAGCTTAAATACTTGTATCATGTATGGAAAATTTAAAGAATATTTAACCCGCGAACTGGACAACATTCGCAAAGAAGGTTTGTATAAAGACGAACGGATCATCGTTAGTCCGCAAGGCGCTGAAATAGAATTGGCCGATGGCAAAAAAGTACTGAATTTCTGCGCTAACAACTATCTCGGCCTTTCCAATCATCCCGAGCTGATAAAAGCTGCCAAAGAAAGCCTTGATACGCATGGTTACGGCATGTCATCGGTACGGTTTATCTGTGGCACCACAGACCTGCACAAAACTCTGGAAAGGAAAATTGCTGAATTTTTCGGAACCGAAGACACCATTCTGTATGCGGCTGCTTTTGATGCCAATGGGGGCGTTTTTGAACCCTTGCTGACCGAGGAGGATGCCATCATTTCCGACAGCCTCAATCACGCTTCCATTATTGATGGGGTAAGACTTTGTAAAGCAAAACGTTATCGTTATCCCAATGCCGATATGGCTGCTCTCGAAGAGGAACTGAAAAAAGCCCAAAAACAACGTTATCGTGTGATTGTAACCGATGGGGTTTTCAGTATGGATGGCAATGTGGCTCCCGTGGATAAAATGGTGGAACTGGCTGAAAAATATGATGCCATGGTGATGGTGGACGAAAGTCATTCTGCCGGGGTGGTAGGCCGTACCGGAAGAGGTGTCAGTGAATATTTCGATATTACCGGCCGGATTGATCTGATCACCGGAACACTGGGCAAATCGTTTGGCGGGGCTATCGGTGGATTTACCACCGGACGCAAAGAAATCATCGAAATGCTGCGCCAGCGGTCCCGTCCTTATCTTTTCTCCAATTCGTTGCCGCCTATGGTTGTCAATGCCGGAATCCGTATGCTCGACATGATGTCGGAAACCAATGCTTTGCAGGATAAACTGCATAAGAACACCAACTATTTCATGGAAAAAATGAAAGAAGCCGGATTTGATATCAAACCTACGCAATCAGCCATCTGTGCCGTCATGCTGTACGATGCCAAACTCTCGCAGGAAATGGCTGCCAAACTGCTTGATGAAGGTATCTACGTTATTGGTTTTTATTTTCCGGTAGTTCCCAAAGGACAGGCCCGTATTCGTGTGCAATTGTCGGCTGCTCACGAACAGCACCACTTGGATAAAGCCATTGCAGCCTTTACCAAAGTAGGGAAAGAACTGAAGGTAATCCGGTAACATAACACAAAAATAAATTGCCGGGGATGTCCAAAAAGTAAGAAAAACCCGTCATTGCGATGGTCTGCCGGTGGCAGAACAGAAGCAATCTTCCGGAGAGCAGGTTTCTTTGTCAAGAGATTGCTTCGTCAGCGATCGCACTTTATCTGCCCTGTTTCCCCGCAATGACGGAT